>NZ_JBDNTB010000004.1:17741-70366 GCF_047719395.1 Propionibacterium sp. | reverse complement strand
TAATTCCATCATTCCTTATCGAGGGGAAATCAGGAACAAAACCCAGTCCATATCAGGGCACTACCGAATTGAGGCAGGACGATCCATTCGTAAATGTCGAAACCTTGACGCAGTGCGGTCTAGGGCGCGTGGATGAGGGCACTTCTCCACATCTGCCTGCCGAAGCCTTCACTCCGCCAACACGCGTGTTCGCGCACCGTGGACTGCTTGAGTGACATGTCTCCTACCTACTCCCATTATCCGGGCGATGGCGCGGAGTGACAGACCTTGTTCATGGAGCTGAACCGCCTCAGCAGCTTCCTCAGCACCGAGTCCCGGTACCCGTCTGGCCACACCACGTCGAGTCAGATGAGCAGAGACGGTCGAACGATGAATCCCGTACGTCTCTGCCAGACGCGCCACGCCAGCTCCGCCCTGCTCCTCGACCAGCCTCGTCACCTCTGTGGGCGTGAGAAAGGTTTGAGGAGTGCCAACCCGCCGAACCACCTGGCCCCGAATGTCACGAATCCGGGGCATATCAGCACGCTGCGAGGTACCGTAGAGACGACGCTTCCACCGTGTGACAAGGGATTTCAAGCGCGGGGCAAGGTTCAAGAATTGAATCAAGCAGGACCACAGTTGGACCAAATTCAAACCTTCCATCAGGGGAATCGCACTTGATTCGTTTGGGACTTCATCTCATCTATATGCTTTGGTGGCTCAGTTTAGGGCGTCACTTTGGAAGTCGGCGTCACTGAGTACTCGAACATTCTCATTATCCGTCCCGGATGTAGCTGTCCTCGTCGATGTACACCACATTTAATAGTTTCCGGTTCCGGGGTTGGCTGTTTGCATCGTCCGAGCTCGCATAGATGCCTTGCATGTTTTACAGCAGAGCTGATGAGTCGTCGAGGTTGACATGCACGAACGCGCATTCCACACGACTGGCCCGAATCGGGTCCTCGATGGTATCAAGCGAGACACGGACCCGGTTTGTATTCTTATTGTTCAAGATGCCTAATGAATGATCATTTCGGCAAGCATAGGTAAACCAACCGAGATCGCATGGCTACCAGCTTTTTCCAACCCCTCAATGAGCATTCCCTGAATGATTTTGGCAACTTTCTCGGCCCCTTTGTCCTTCTTCTTGACCTCCTTGGCGATGATCTCTCCGCGAGAGCCAAACAATGTCTCACATGCGTCGAGAAATTGACTCTCATCCAAGGTGAGCCGCTCTCTATTGAACGAAGTATCAGTGAACGTTTCATGTTTCTTGAGCTCGTTCACCAGCATTTCCCGCCAGAACTTCTGTTCGACGTTGAGCACGACCTTATGGTCTTCTGCGGCGGCCTTATCTTTAACAATATGTACTGCTGCCGCGAGTTCGTCATTGAAATTTTTTGAAGAACTAGTTCGCAGATGATAATTGAAAACCAGAGAGTTAGCACGCGTCGGAGTACAGCGAAGACTTCGTGCAAGATCGAAAGAACTGAGGTCGAGATTGAGAATTTGGCTTTCGACAAGTGAACTGAAAATCGTTAACTCTAGTTCTGATTTAGAAAGTGATCCGAATGGAGCATCTTTAGTTAACCTCTGGTGGACTAAACGGCCAAATTGTTCAAGCTCGTCGCTTGTGGGAGAATCGTCATTCACACTTTATATGTTACCTTCGTCATGTATCCAGTGATGACCGCATTGTCGGGCACAGCGTGTTGCCCCTTCGACACGCCCGTAGCGAAGCGTCGGTGAAGCTACAGCTTGTGCTGACCGCCCATAAGCCGAATCTCGCAGAATGCCTGCATTGAGGCATTCTGACGGCCGTGGCAAGCTCCGTCAAGTTCCTCAAATTACCACCTATATGGTCGGTCAACCCTTTGTATCGCCGGATGTCATGGCTCTCTCGATGAGATCAGCTCCTTACTGAATTGCGGCGTGGTATTCCGCGGTATGGGTAGCGTTTGACCTCGCCGCTATTTACGCGGGTCTGCCAGTAGACTACTTGTGTAACGTGTTTCCTGCCAACCCCAGCTCCCCGGCGAGGTCTTGAAGCGACCCCTTGCTCGTGAGGCGACATCATTGGCGCCGAATACCGGAGCTCGCCGGCCCCGCCGCGTCGGCCCAACCCTGTCGACGACTGACGTCACAGTGACAAAGCAAAAGGCAATTGAGAGAACATCTCGATGACACTTCCTCGTGGGCGATGCCGCTACGAGTGTTGCGGATGGCGACCAGGCGGACGCAGCACCCCGCCGTAGGCGACGATGCCCACACGCGCTCCTTCGTAGCTGATCCCGAGGTGCTCCGCAACGGCACGGATGCTCAAACCCTGCACGTAGAGCCGAGCCGCTTCCTCGCGCACCGGCTCGGGCAGGCCGTATCGTCTCGTGGGAACCTCAGCTCTACGCAGTATCTCCGTCACAGTTGCCCGGTGGATGCCATAGTGGGTGGCGATGTCCTTCACTGTGTCGCCCCGCCGGTAGTCGAAGACAACCTCAACTCGATTCGGGAAACTCAAACGGGTTTGAGTCTGAGACGATTTTTCGGCCACCGGGCCACGGGTATCCGCCCGCATCGCAGAACGACGGCGAGCCACAAGCCGCCTGTTCCCACGCAAAGCCCGGGAAATCAACGATCCCAGAGCCTTGGAGTGGTTTGAGAAGCTCCTACGGAGGACCACCCAAAGTTCGATGTTCACACCCACGACGCGATCGTGAAGCCTGTCGTGGCGTCGTCGGTCGGCAGCAGGCGGATGTCGCGGGTGAAGCTGCGGTGCAGCTCTCGGGTGAGCTCCTCGGCGATCTGGCCGCCCGCTCCCAGCACTGTCTGCATGGTGCTGTCCTTCGCGTTGGGCGTCGGCGGTCAGAGCAGCGCGACGACCTTGGTCGCGGTCTCCTTGGCGGAGCCTGGGTTCTGGCCGGTGACGAGGTTGCCGTCCACGACTACGTTGGAGACGAACGGCAGCAGCGCCTTCGAGTAGTGCGCGCCACGTTCCTGGATGCGATCCTCGACGTTGTAGGGGACGAGCTTGTCGACGCGGGCGAGGACCTCTTCACGCCAGGAGAAGCCGGTGAGATTGCGGCCGGCGACGAGGAAGGAGCCGTCGGAGAGGGTGGTGTCGAGCAGGCCGCAGTAGCCGTGGCAGACCGCGCTGACGACACCGCCGCGTTCGAAGATGTCGCGGGTGATCCGCTGCAGGCCGGTGCTGCCGGGGAAGTCGAACATCACGGCGTGGCCGCCGGTGAAGTAGATCGCGTCATAGCCTGCCGCGTCGATCTCCGCGGGGCTGGCGGTGATCTCCAGCAGCGCCATTCGCGCCGGGTTCTCGTGCCAGGACTTCGCTGACTTGTCGTAGTTGGGGAATGTCAACGATCGTGGCTCCAGCGGGGACTTGCCGCCGGTGGGGCTCACGATCGTCTGCTCGAAACCGTGTGCTTCGAATATGTCGTAGGCGTGGGTCAGCTCCGAGAGCCACAGTCCGGTCGGATGCAACGGGTCGGTCTCGTAGTGGTCGACGTTGGTGACGACGATCAGGATGCGTGTGCTCATGGCTTCCTCGACTCTCGTTCAGACTACAGGGGGATGACTGCGGCGAGGTATTCGTGCAGGGTGCCGGCGGCGCGGACCCGCTCGTCATCCTGGTCGTCACGGGAGCCGGAACAGCGCGGGTCGACGCAGGGCGGAGCGCACGTGGCAGATCGCGAGCCGCCTAGTTCTGCTCGGCGCCCCAGCGTCCGAGGGCCACGATCGCCTCACGCAAGGCGAGCCCGCGCTCGGTCAGCACGTAGGCCCGGGTGTTGTGTCGCAGGGGAAGACGGGACAGCACGCCGGCCGCTTCGAGCTCGCGCAAACGGGTAGCGAGCATGTTCGTCCCCAATCCGAGGTCGCGCTGCAGATCGCCGTATCGCTGCGGGCCGTCGAGCAGCCGCTCAACGATGAGCAGGGCCCACCGCGCTCCGACGATGTCGAGGGCCGCTGCGAGATCGCTCACGCGGTCGGATCGGCGTCAGGTTTCATCCAGAATGGCGAGTAGTGGTATCCGTCGGGGTCGTCGAACTGGCGCTGGTACATGAAGGGGTAGTCGTCCGTTTCACCGATCCGCCCGCCGGCGGCTCCGGCGCGCTCAACGAGCTCGTCGACCGCCTCGCGGCTGTCGAGGTCGAACGAGACCGTGACTTTTGAGGGGGTGTCGGGTCCACCAATCAGCTCCTCGGAGCCGCCGACGCTCGCGTACATCTTGCGGCTGCCGAGCATGACGTACTGGTCGGGTGCGATCGCGAAGCACGAGACGTTGTGGTCAGACATCTCCGCGTTGAGGGTCCAGCCGAGGGCTGTGTAGAAGGCGGTCGCGCGCTCGACGCTCTCGACCGGACAGGTGATGAAGAGGCTCATACGACCAATGCTTTCAAAATGAAAGTGCGCGCGTCAAGCCCTTGGCCGCACATTCCGGGTACACCGGGTTGATGGAGGTGCCTTGGTATCCGGTGAGGTGAGACGTGAGCATCGCCCAGGAAGGTCCACCATCTGGCAGCGCCTGAATGTCCTGGGCCATGGCCGGTGTTCATGTTTTCAAGCACCCCACGGCGCAGGCAGTCCCTCGTGTCGTGTGGATGGGCTTGCCGGTGCGGCGCCCGGGATTCCTGCCCTCGGCGGTGCCGCCAGTGGGTCCAAGGAGTCCGCGGTGTGCAGCGGCTCAGTCCTGATCTGCGGCATACCCGGCCAGGAGTTCCTTTTCCCTTGCGTTGGACGGCAGCAGGGTCACCACCAGTATCGCTCCGCACAGAATGGACAGGCCTCCGACCAGATAGGCGGCCAGCGCGCCGTCGACCAGACTCTGGCGCGCAGCCTCGAGAATCGCGTCCCTGTACTGGGGGAACTGGTCGGCGACCTGCGCGGCCGAGGCGAATGAGGAGCGCAGGGCCCGGGTGATGTCCGTGCCGATCGCATCGGCCTGGCCCGTCTGGTCGATCCTGGCGCCGATGGCGCTCGAGAAGCCGAGCGCCAGGATCGCCCCCAGCAGGGCCTGCATCACAGAACCGCCGAGATCCGCCTGGAGATCGGAGGTGGCTGAAGCCATGCCCGCCCGGCGCACCGGCACGCTGCTGGTGAGTGCCCTGGACGACGAGGTGATGACGAACGCTGCACCCGAACCGATGGCCAGGAAACCGACTCCGAGCAGTACGTAGGGGCTGTGCTCGCGCCAGAAGAGCATCGTGATGAACCCGGCGAACACGATGCTGTAGCCGGTCAGCATCGTGGTCCTGGTACCCGAACTGGTGACCAGCTTCGCCGCGACCGGGGACGAGAAAACCAGCCCCACAGCAGCCGGGATCACGGCGAGACCCGCCCCGAGCGCGGAATATCCCAGGATGTTCTGCATGAACTGCTCGCCGACGAAGATCGCTCCGATCATTCCCCCGAAGATGATGCCGCCGGTCAGCGCGGGCACCCAGAACATGCGCCGGCCCACGATGTGCAGGTCGAAGATCGGGTTGCGCGCGAACACCTGCCGCACGACGAACACCAGCAGAACCGCCGCGGCGATGCCGAGCAGCCAGATCCCGAGTGTCCCGAGATCGGGGTCGAAGACGAAGCTGACGCCGAGGATGAGCGGCGCGATCCCCAGCGCCGAGAGGATACCGCCGAGATGGTCGACTGGCTCGGCGGATTCACCGACATGGCTGGGAACGACGGCCGCGACCAGCCCCAACGCGAGGCCGGCGACGGGCACGCTCAGGAAGAACACTGAACCCCAGGGGAACCAGATGAGCAGGGTTCCGGCCAGCACCCCGCCTGCGACCGATGTCATACCACCCACACCCGACCACACGGCGATGGCGCCGGTGCGCCCCGGCCCGGGAGCCCACAGTGCCGTGATGAGCGAAAGGGTGGTGGGATAGGCCATGCCCGCGGCGAGTCCGGTGAAGACCCGCGCGGCGAACAGCACCCCGACGTTCGGGGCGAACGCAGAGAGCAGGCTGGCCAGGACGACGAACACGAGACCCAGCGTGAGCACCTGCTTGCGGCCGTAACGGTCAGCGATCGCCCCGAAATACAGCACGGACATCGACAGTCCCAGACCCGATCCGACCCCCACGAGGTTGAGCACGATCTGCGAGGCGTCAAATGCCCTCCCGATGCTGGGAAGGGCGACATTGGCCGCCGAGATGTTCAGATTGCAGACCATCGCCGTCAGGACCAGCGCCGTGAGCACGAGACCCGCGCGCGGTGGCGCACCATTGTTCCCGGGGGGAACCTGCGGTGCATGATGAGCGGATTCCGTGGCCATCGTCGTGTTCCGTCCCTCTCAGTACGCCAAGTTGAGCTGCTCGAACCCGCACCCGGACATCTCCATCTGCGCACCCACCGCCGCATTATGCGGTTGGCGACAGACATGAGACAGACATTGGGACTCCGGAACACGGACAGCACAGCCGTCGCGGTCTGGCACACATGCCTGCCATGGCGCAGCCATGTGTGAGTACGACGGCAAGGATATGACTACTGCGGTGTGGTAGGCGGTGGCAAGTTTGTCATATCAGGTGACCAGTGCATGCCATCGCTCGAGGACGTTGGAGGAGCGCCCCACGACGTTGCGGCCCTTGCAGACCTGCACGTCATGTGTTCTTCTGTCGAAGGCCGCCCGCCCTATTTCCGCTACGCGGGGGCCCTCGTTCACTGTGGGGGGTGTTCTGCGAGCCCAAGACGAATAACTCCTCAGCGCGAGCATCAGGCGTAGGGATCGGGGAGAATCTTCTGTTCGTATGTGCAGGTTGCGGGCAAAGCGGTTGTCCGCACCTTCACCGTGGGACAGAGAGTAATCAGGGACTATCTGGAACTCGGGCTGTATAGACGTCGACGGCTTTTCTCAAGGAGCGCTCGGCGAAGTAGGGATGGCGTACGGTTGCCGATTTCACGAGATCGACGTCGCGGCCAAGGCTGCGTTCCAGCTCCGCCTTCAAAGATAAATACGGGCTGCTTCCTCCAGGGCCATCAGGCAGGAAATCAACCGGTGGAATCCGCGTCGCTTCGATCTGGATCGAAACGATCTGAAGCAGCCGAGCCGAAGACGCGGCATGCATCGTGCAGGTGCGTGCGATGGCCTCCCGGTTTTGCGATCGGATCGCTTTGTTGAAAGCCGGGCAACTTGTCGATTTCGGCACGCCTCGTGAGGTCATCACCATCCAACGGGTGCGCGAGATCTACTCGGTGGACGCAGAGATCATTGACCATCCGACAACTGGTCGACCGCACGTCATTCCGCTGTGAAGGGCGAAGCCAGCACCCAGCGACACAGTGGCACGGCCGGGTTGCGACTCTGGCTGAGGAGTCATGGACCGAGATCAGGCGTATGTCATTTCCACTGCGAGCTCCTGCTCCCGTCAATGCCTGGATGACTCTGCCGTCAGCACAACTTTCGGCGCTGCCGCTGTAGATGACCGAGCTCCTCCATCACAATTGGAGGCAGTCCTCGACCGCACAGGGAGGCTGCCCGATGAAGCGCCCCTCAGCTGCCATGCAGTGGGACGTCGCGGTCGTGACCGTCCTCATGCTGGTGATCGGCGGGATCTTCATGACATGGCGGGTGCTCACAGCATCCAGCTGCCTGGTGTTGCGACCGAGCGCAGATGCCTGGCTCATTGAGGGAATCCAGGTCCGCTCAGCACCGGGCTGCGAGCTTGCTGACGGCACAGTGGTGGACTCTCAACTCAACTCCGACAATGTGATGTTGACCTACGCTGATGGCAATCTTGCCGATCTGGCTCTGCAGGACAGCCCCGTCCAGCTGCTGTCTCGGCTGCTCGTCAACGGCTGGACGCTTGGCTTCGTGGTGGGCCTCTTCATCATCTGCGCCATCGGATTTGCTCGCAGGCCGTCAGATCGGGGGAGCGGCGCATTCCTGGTGTTCTCCACCGCGCTGCTGTCCAGCACCTTCATCACTGTCGCGGGACTTCCGGCCGAGGAGACGTTCAACGGCTGGGCACGGTGGGTGTTTCTGCTGGGGACCCAAGGTGTGTTCGCAGTCGCCTGGGGAGCAGCACTGGCTACTGCGGTCCTGTTCCCCTCCTCGCTGAGTCCCACTGCTGCCCGGGGGATGAACCGCATGCTGATGGGCGGTGGACAGTTGGTCATCTGGACTGTCCTCTCGGGCGTGATCCTTATGACTCACCCGCGTTTCACGGCCTTGTTCCATTTCTCGACCCAGACCAACTCGGTGCTCACAGCATTTTCGCTGGCCGCCACCTTGGTCGTGGCCTTCGTGAGGATCTCACGGATGGGCGACACCACCACGGAGCTGGCTTCACGCCAGCAACTGCTCTGGGTGGGCGTATCGGGTGCAGCCACCACGATGGCCTTGCTCGCCCTGTGGATCGTCCCCACCGCGCTGGTGGGTGACTCCGTGGCCCCTTCCGAGCTGATCGGCATTCCAGGATTCATCTTCGT
Source organism: Propionibacterium sp. (assembly GCF_047719395.1). Taxonomy (NCBI): domain Bacteria; kingdom Bacillati; phylum Actinomycetota; class Actinomycetes; order Propionibacteriales; family Propionibacteriaceae; genus Propionibacterium; species Propionibacterium sp. The sequence continues at coordinate 61,945 of NZ_JBDNTB010000004.1, read as the reverse complement.
TGCTGGCCTGGCCATCGCGACATTCCGGTGGCGGATGTTCGAACTCGAGTGGTTGCTGGTCAAGGTGCTGGTGTTGACCGGCCTGTTGCTGCTGGCTGTGGCCGCATTCGACCTTGTCGTGTGGTTGGTGCGCATGGCAGGGCTGAGGTTCACCGCCCTGGAGGCCGGATTGATAGCCGTGGTGATCACCACGGTGGCCGCTGTTCCGCTGCGCAATGTGCTGGAGCGAGTCGCCAACTGGGCCATCTATCGCGGACAGCAAACCCCCTACCAGGTGCTCAGTCAGTTGAGCGAGCACCTGGCGCGCCGCAGCGTCGACTTCGCCACTGTCGCCGCTGACATCGCCAGGGCGCTGCACACTCCTCGGGTGCGGATCACCGCACCTCCGGTACGGGTCAGTCATGTCAGCGGCTTCCCGGTGAGGGCCTCTCGCTCGGTGGTCTTCCCACTGGAAGGAGGCGATCCGGCTGATGAACTGGTGGTGTGGACCAGGGGCCTCGACGATCACTTCACGTCCGCAGAGCTGCATCTGCTGCACACTGTGAGCAGCCAGATCGGCGCTGCGGTTGCTCATCGCCGGCTCGGCGACCAGCTCATCCGATCTCATGAGCAGTTGCTGCACAGCCGGGAAGAGGAGCGAAAGGCGCTTCGCCGCGTGCTGCACGACGACGTGGCACCCACCCTTGCCGGCATCTCACTCGAGGCGGAAACGGCACGCCGATTACTCATCCGCGATCCGGGCTCTGCTGAATCCGTGCTCCAGAACATTTCTCATGAGGCAGTCGCCGCATCGGGGCAGGTCCGGGAGTTGTCATACGACCTGCGTCCCGCCGCGTTGGACCAGAAGGGCATGGTTCCGGCGCTCACCGATTTCGCGGCCCGTCTCGAGGGAGTCGAGGTCGTGGTCGACGTCAACGACGAGTTGGGCGAGTTGCCAGCAGCGGTGGAGGTGGCAGCATTTCGCATCGCCATCGAGGCACTGACAAATGTGGGCAGGCATGCCCGCGCAACCCACTGCCAGGTGTGCATGTCGCTCCAGGACGACCAGTTGCACGTAGTCGTGGCCGACGACGGAGTGGGCCTGCCCGCGCTGCGGCGCGAGGGCGTGGGAATGGCGTCGATGCACGAGCGCGCCACCGAGCTCGGCGGATCATGCCAGGTGGGCGAACGCACCGGCGGCGGCACACTGGTCGCCGTTCGGCTTCCGCTGGAGGTGTCCCATGACTGACCCGGTGCGGGTGGTGCTCGCCGACGACCATCCTGTGTACCGGGCTGGGCTGGCGGGCTTGATCCAGGTGACCGACGATCTCGAGGTGGTCGCCCAGGCATCCGACGGGGAACAGGCCGTCCGACAATGCCGCGACGTGCATCCCGACGTGGCCGTACTCGATCTGAAGATGCCGGGCATGGACGGCCTGTCCGCAACACGTGAGATCGTCACGCTGAGCCCGGGCACGGCTGTGCTGGTGCTGAGCATGTTCGACGACGATGCCACTGTCATCCAGACGATGCGTGCCGGCGCCCGCGGTTATCTGGTGAAATCAGAATCCCCGGACACGATTCTCGCCGCGATCCGATCAGTGGCACACGGCGAGGCGGTCTTCTCGGCGTCCCTGGCAAGCCGGATGACGGAATGGTTCTCCTCCCTCGACCGCACGCAGACCTCGTTGGGAAATCTCACACCCCGGGAGCAGGACGTTCTGCGGTTGATGTGCCACGGCCGCGACAATCCAGATATCGCACGCCAACTCGGAATCAGCGACAAAACCGTACGCAATGTCGTGTCCAATGTGTTCGCCAAACTGCACGTGGCAGATCGGGCATCGGCAATATCCGTGGCTCGTGGTTCTGGCCTCGGGTGATGCCGGGACAATTCTCCCGGATGGCTCGGGACAGCGTCCCGTGACGCCCGGGTCAGGTCGCACGAACAATGGATTCGAACCAGACATCTGGACCACGCCCTGCACTGCTCAGCGTGGGGCAACCGCGAACATTGGAGTTCCGATGCGTCGTACATATCGAATTCTGGCCATCGCGATCGTCGTACTGGTCGGCGTGCAGGCAGCCGCGATCGCCTGGGGCGACAGCAGTATGGGCGAATATGTCATGGGCGGCAGCGTGATCGACCAGTCCCTGTTCACCGACGAGAGCGGCAGTGTTCCGTTCGTCGGAGTTTATGGATTCATCGTGCATGGAATGAGCGGCACGCTGCTCATTCCTGCCGTGGCAATTGCCCTGCTGGTGATCTCGTTCTTCGCCAAATTCCCCCGTGCCACCTTCTGGGCCGTCGTGGTGCTCGTTCTCGTGGCCTTGCAGGTGACATTGGGCATGCTCAGCCATGGCCTGGCCATTCTCGGCGCCTTCCATGGCCTGAACGCGCTGGCATTGGCTGCGGCTGCCTTCTATGCGCAACTGATCGCCGGGAGGGCGCGGAAGGAGCCGGTGCGGAAGGTGACGTCAGCCGCTGAAACTCCCACTGCGGTCTAGGCGGCGACGGGCGCAGGCCGTTCAGGATCGGATCGCGATCATGACCGGGAAGCTGGCTGATCCTCCGACGTCGGATGCTCCCGCATCAACAGCCACGTCGGCCCAGCGTTTCCGCAGGAAGTGGAAGCGCTGGGCCGGCATGGGTGCTGCGGCCGTCGTGCTGGGCGTGGCGGCTGCTCTGTGGGCAGCGAGCCTGCTGCCCTGGAGTTATTCCGTGACGAACATGGGCTTCCATGATCACGGCGGCGGTGAGATCCACCACCTGCACGCCGCCTCGCAGGCGACCGGCAACGACATTTCGGCGTTGACGGTGCAGACGACACGTCCTGCCGATGTGTCCTACACGTTGACAGCCCGTCAAGGAACGATCATTTTGACCGATGGACGCCACGTGCAGGGCTTCACCATCAACGGGCGGAGTCCAGGTCCGACCATCGAGGCGCAGCTCGGCCAGCTGGTTGAGGTGAAGCTGGTCAACGAGAACATCGCCAGCGGAACGACTCTGCACTGGCATGGCATCGACGTGCCCAATGCGATGGACGGGGTCGCCGGGGTCACCCAGGACGCCGTCAGAGTGGGCACGTCCTTCACCTACCGATTCATCGCTGACAAGGTGGGCACCTTCTGGTACCACTCGCATCAGGATTCGACCGTTCAGGTTCCCGGTGGGCTGTTGGGCGCGGTGGTGGTTCGTGCACCAGACAGCCCGGCAGGTGCGGATGCGCTTACGGTGGTGCACCAGTACGGGGGAGTGCGCACCATCAACGGCACAGCCTCCAAGATCGACGTCGATGCGCCTGCTGGGCAGCAGATGCGAATTCGGCTGATCAACAGCGACGAAGGGCCGATGCCTGTGTGGGTGCCCGGGGCGAGTTATCGGGTGCTCGCTGTGGACGGCACGGAGGTGAACGAGCCGACGCCGGTGCGCGACAAGGCCATCATGGTGACGGCAGGTGGGCGGGTCGACCTCGGTGTCACATCCACCGATGAGGCACCGGTGACCATAGCGATGGCGGGTGCCAGCATCCGGGTCGCTCCTGCTGGGAGTTCGGCCACTGGGCCTGATTCTGGGAGCGCGCCACGAGAGTTCGTCGACCTGCTCTCCTACGGCTCACCCGGTCCCACAAGGATCGATCCGGCGAATGCTGACCGTACCTTCGGCTACAAGGTGGGACGGCGATTCGGTGTGCTCGATGGGCGTCCGGGTCTTCATTGGACGATCAACGGCCACATGTTTCCCGACGTGCCCGTGTTCATGGTGAATCCGGGTGAGTTGGTCGTGTTCAAGATCAGCAACACCAGCGGGTTGATTCATCCGATGCACCTGCACGGGCACCATGCCACCGTGCTGTCGCGCAATGGCGTGCCGGCAACGGGGAGCCCCTGGGTCGTCGACACGCTGAACATCTCCAACGGCGAGAGCTATGTAGTCGCTTTCCGGGCGGACAACCCCGGCATCTGGATGGACCACTGCCACACCTTGGTGCACGCCGCCCAGGGCCTGTCGACCCACCTCATGTACAACGGTTACACCACGCCATTCCAGATCGGCGGGGACGCGGGGAACAGCCCTGAGGGAAGTTGAGGTGCATCCCACACAGCGGAATGTACTTCGAGTGGTGGCTCGTCCAAGCTGCTGTGACCAGTTCGCGCAGCACCTGCTCATCGATATTTTCCAGGTGTGTCATAGAGGCAACCGGCGCCACGCCTGTACTTGCCGAGTCCTTCCAACAATGACGCCGTGCCCGCGATCTGCAGGAAGCCGTACAGGGCGAACTTTCCGGATCCGGGGGAGAAACCAACGACGAAAGTCTCGCCCTCCGTCCGCTCTCGTAGTGATAGCGATGCTCGCCGAAGCCGACCATCGATGGGCGCCACATCCTGGGCTGCTCACCCGTCACCTCGCGCATCATGGCCAGCAGACGTTGGGATTCCCTGCGATGACGATCCTGCTTCACGGTGGAAATGAAGTCGTCTGGATCGACGTCAGTCGTGGTCGTCTTGTGCACGGCCATGAGAACTCTCCGATCACAGTGCCCCGCGTTCACCGAGTGGATGCGAGAACCGCATCAATGATTGCGCTGTGAATCACTGATGCGGGTGCGGCCGTCCCGGTGAGGACCTTCCCAGCGCAGCCCGTAGGCCGGGTTCCGGTAGGCATGGATGATGCCGGTGCGGCGGATGATCGCCACGTCGGGGAACATGTCCTCGATGTGTACCATTTCCTCCACATCGTGTGGGCCCTTGTGTGGACTCGGGTGCATCTGACTCGAGTGCGCTAGATGCGGACAGTTCCCTCGATCAGAGTGATGGTGCGGCCCGCCACCCAGACACGTCCCGCCCCGTCGCGGCGGATGTTCAGCCGACCAGTCCGTTCAAGCAACGTGCCCTGGGCGACAGTGTAAGGCGAAGCAACCGTGCCACGTTCCAGCAGCCAGGGAGCCGCTGCCGCATTGAAGCTGCCGGTCACCGGATCCTCCGGAACCCCCAGTCCGGGGCAGAAGACCCGGACCTCGACATCGGCAGGGCCATCAGGTGCGTGCGTCCCGACGACGCCGATGGGCCAGGGCCACGCTTCTGCCAGACGAGGGCGCAGGGACAGCACTGCTGCAGCATCCGCCACCAGGACACCCAGGAACCCCGGTCCGTTGTCGGCCCACCGGGCGTCGAGGATGCGGTCTGGCTGGACGTCCAGCAGCCGAGCAGCCACAGCAATGTCTTCGTCATCGGCCACATCGCCGTGGATCAAGGGCGGAGCCACGAAGGCCACGTTGTCTGCACCTGCCTCGAGTTCAACCAACCCTGCCGCGCACTCCTGCATGAGCTGGCCCCGTCGATCGGGATCGTGTGCCGTGAGCCATGCGTGCGCACTGCCGAGGGTGGGATGCCCCGCAAATGACAACTCCCCACTGGGAGTGAAGATGCGCAGCCGGTAGTCGGCTGCCGAGACTGTTGGCGCAAGAAGGAACGTGGTCTCGGACAGATTGGTCCATCGCGCGAAGGCCGCCATCTGTCCTTCCGAGAGCCCATCGGCGTCGTGCACCACCGCCACCGGGTTGCCGCCGAGAGGGTGTTCGGAAAACACATCGACCTGGGAGAACCGTCTGGGAACCATGACCTCAGGCTAGGCAATCACCTGGGATCCGGCACGCTGGCGTGAGACCCCAGGGGGGCTCGGACGAAGCCGTGAACGGCGCTGCCCGTCCCACCGTCTCGATCGACGTAAAGGCCGTAGAAGACCCGGGATGCCAGCTCACGACGGCTGGAGACCCCCACCTTGTCGAAGATTGACTTGAAATGGTCCTGCACGGTGTATGGCGACAGGTGAAGTTTCTGGGCGATGGCGTGCGTCGATTCGCCGCGCAGCATCTGCATGACCACCTCGCCCTCCCGGTCGGTCAATCCATGTGCGGCCACGATCAGCGGCAGTACCTCCGGAGGGGAGGCCAGCTCGATGGTCACGGCGATGCTCGTGACATCGGCGCCGGTGGTGAATGGTGCCGCATGCAGGGTGAACCACTGCCCTCCGGCGCCCCGGGCCCGAAGCCGCGCCGATGCGTACCGATGCCTTCCTGCTCCCCGAGCGACCGCGACGACAGTGGTCACTGCTGTGGAGGGAGGCCCCCACAGCTCTCCGCCCAGGTCGCGGACTCTCTCCTCAGCGGTTGCTGTTGCCTGTTGGAGCACGCCTTGCCCATCGAAGATGAGCACCGCCGGCCCGGTCTCGGCGCCCAGCCCATTGTGCGCCACGGTGGCGATCATGCTGGCCCGCAATCCCAGGGCGATGGCGTGCTCGAGCTGAGCCATGAATTCAGCCTCGGCCTGATTGAAGCCAGGGCTGCCCGATTCCCGATAGATCGAGTACGCACCCCACATCAGCCCACCGACGCGGGCAACACCCCGCAATTCATGTTCGAAGCCGAGCATCGGCCTGACGACATTGCGAAAGCGGGAACTGCGCATCGGATCGCCATTCGTCGCGTCCAGCAGCACCGCGGTGGGCATGTCACGACGTGCCAAGTCGTTGAATTGATTGACGTCTTCGAGTGCATATTCGTGGAACAGGAATTCGCGATCTCCCGAATCGAGCAGTCCAACCTTTGCGGAATCAGTGATGAAATTGGTGGCGGGATCGATTGATCCCATACACATCGCGTCATAGGGAACAGCTCTTCGGATCAGCTCGAGAGCAGCGAAGAAGTAGTCGATCTGACCGAGCCCGGCGCCCGCGAGAGTGTCGAGCGCGACTCTCGCGGACTGCGTCTGGTAGCGCCCCATCCATCAAGTGTGCCGTCAACACGGACTGCAAAGAACCCCAGATTTCTGGGTTCTGGATTGACCAGGCATGGGGGATGGTTCCCCCCGGGGAGCGCCCCCACAGTGGTGACAAGCGGGGGGCGTGACCCACTCGCTCTCGTCCCACTCCCAGGAAAGTCGCACATCATGTCACTTGTCGCTGATCCGCGAGCCGACGAATCCACCTCTGGCAAGGCCACCCAACTCAGCATGCTGCTGAAGGGGATCGACGGGGACTGCTTCACACCGGCTCATCCCGAATGGGACCGGGCAAGACAGGCCTGGAATCTCGCCGTCGAGCAGAATCCAGTGGCAGTTGTCGAACCGGAGACCGCAGAAGACGTATCTGCCGTCCTGCGTGCCGCAGGCATGCTGGGCCTCCAGGTGGCGCCTCAGAGCACAGGGCACGGTGCTGCCAGTCTTGGCGATCTGGCCGGCACCTTGGTGCTGAGGACACTGCGCATGAACCAGGTGCACATCGATCCAGACCGGATGATCGCCCGGGTCGGCGCCGGAGTGCTGTGGCGCGATGTCGTCGAGCCCGCCGCTGCGATGGGGCTCGCCGCGCCGGCGGGCACGTCCTCCGACGTCGGCGTCGTGGGGTACACGCTCGGCGGCGGCATCGGGTGGCTTGCTCGATCCCACGGGCTGGCTGCCAACAGCGTCACCGCCATCGAAGTCGTCACTGCTGACGGCACGGCCAGGCGGTTGGAAGTGCCGGCGGAGGGACTGCCCGGCGAGGCTGACCAGAATCCAGGTGACGAGGGAAGCGACGACACGGATGCCGATCTTCTGTGGGCCCTGCGCGGCGGTGGTGGTGACTTCGGCGTGGTCACCGCGCTCGAATTCCGGCTCTATCCCATGACAGATCTGTACGCCGGCTCCCTCATGTGGCCCTCGGAGCGGGCCGGCGAGGTCCTGCACGCCTGGCGGGAATGGGTCCAGGACCTGCCGCCCTCAGTGACCACGGCAGTGAGGCTGATGCGGTTTCCGCCCATGCCCGAGCTGCCATCCCACCTCAGCGGCAAGTCGCTGGTCGTCGTCGAAGCCGCTGCGCAGGAGTCCGGAAGGACTGGCACGGAACTGCTGGCGCCGTTGCGAGCACTCGGTCCTGAGATCGACACCTTCGCCATCATTGCGGTCAACGCATTGCAGGGCCTTCACATGGACCCACCGGAACCGGTGCCAGCTGTGGGGGACGGCGCACTCATCAGGACCGTCTCGCCGGAACTCATCGATGCGCTGGTCACTGCGGCGGGCCCCCGCGGTGAGCAGGCAGCGGCCCTCCTGTCGGTCGAACTCAGACTGCTCGGCGGGGAGCTGTCCACCTCCCGGGGAGAGGGTGGAGCGATCGCAGGGTTCGACGCGGAAGCAGCCCTCTACGCGGTGGGGATGACTCCCGTGCTGTCGTTGGAAGCGGCCGTCCACGCAGGAATCAGGACGGTCCTGTCGGCCGTTGGTCCTTGGCGATGCGACACCGACTACCTGAATTTCGCGGAGGAAGCGCGTGAGCCCCAAGCCTTGTTCGGTGGCGCACTGGAGCGGTTGCGCCGCATCCATGAGCGGGTCGATCCGCACGGCATCATCCGGTCGAATCATCCGGTGAACCGTGAGATCGGCAGTGCCGAGGGACATCAGCCGTAAATCAGCTGGTCAGTGCCTTCTTCACCAGGGCAGCGACCTCGCGGCCCTCGGCTCTGCCCTTCACCTGATCGTTCACGGCACGAACGATCCTGCCCATCTGCTTCATGGTGGGCTTGCCATCCTCGGAAGCTGCGGCGACTTCGGCGTCGACGATCTCCTGCAACTCATCGTGGCCCAGCGGCTCGGGCAGGTAGTGCTTGAGCAGTTCCGCCTCGGAAGTCTCCTTGTCGGCAAGTTCCTGGCGTCCCGCCTCGGCATAGGTCTTGGCGGAATCCTCCCGGGTGTGCACCTCGCGGGTGATGATCGCCAGCTCTTCGGCATCGGTGAGTTCGTGGGCGGTCTCGGCCACCTCGGCGTTCATGATCGCTGCGATCGCCATCCGCAGTGTCGACTTGGCCTCGTCGTCGTGGGCCTTCATCGCCACCACCAGGTCGGCCTTGAGTTGATCCTTGAGCTGTGCCATCGAGTTGTCCTTTCGTGCCGCACCGGTAGGCGGATGCATCCTGGCGGCGCCTGATCCGCCCCGTCGCAGTCCTCAATCATGCTCCCGGCAGCGCTCACCCGGTAGAGTGGGGCAGCGTGGCATTCGATGAACTCTCCGAACGAATTGCTCGCCTCGACCAGTCCCTGACCTCCATCGAGGCTGTTGTCGACGTGCCTGCGAAGCTCAAGCACATCGCGGCCCTCGAAGAAGAGGCCGCAGCACCCGATCTGTGGAGCGACCAGGAGCATGCCCAGTCCGTCACCTCCAAGCTGTCTCGTTTGCAGTCCGATGTCGAGCGTGTGCAGGGGCTGCGCAGTCGCCTCAGCGATGCCAGCGTGCTGCTTGAACTCGCCGCCGAGGAGGACGACGAGGACTCCGTTCACGAAGCCACCAAGGAACTCGACGCACTGGGCGAGGAGATAGACGCCCTCGAGGTGCGCACCCTGTTGTCGGGGGAGTACGACGACCGCGATGCGCTGGTCACCATCCGCTCTGAGGCCGGTGGGGTGGACGCCGCGGACTTCGCGTCCATGCTGCTGCGCATGTATGAGCGCTGGTGCGAGCGGCACAGTTACTCCTACGAGGTCTACGACATCAGCTACGCCGAAGAGGCCGGCATCAAGTCCGCCACCTTCACGGTGAAGTGTCCGTATGCCTATGGCACCCTGTCGGTCGAGCAGGGCACCCATCGCTTGGTGCGGATCTCGCCCTTCGACAACCAGGGCCGCCGCCAGACCAGCTTCGCCGGGGTCGAGGTGCTTCCTGTCGTGGAGGAGACCGACCACATCGACATTCCCGAGCAGGACATTCGCACGGACGTCTTCCATGCCTCCGGGCCTGGTGGTCAGGGCGTCAACACCACGGACTCGGCGGTGCGCGTCACGCACCTGCCCACCGGCATCGTGGTGAGCTGTCAGAACGAGCGCTCCCAGATCCAGAACAAGGCGGCCTGTTTGCGAGTGCTGCAGGCCAAGCTGCTCGAGGTGGCCCGCAAGGAACGCGAAGCCGAGATGGACGCGCTGAAGTCGGACGGCAACTCCTGGGGTTCCCAGATGCGTTCCTATGTCCTGCACCCCTACCAGATGGTCAAGGACCTGCGCACCAACTACGAGTCCGGCAATCCCGATGCCGTCTTCGACGGTGACATCGACACCTTCATTGACCGAGGCATCCGCTGGCGCCGCCAGGAGGAGCAGGCAGCCGTCTGATTCCGACCGGGGCCCTCCTGTCGGTGCCCGACCGGAGATCGCGGGCCCTGGGATCACACCCGGCCCGGCAGATCCCCAGGGTGCCTGCCGTCAGCTCACAGCCCGCACAAATCTTTGGCAGAACTTGAGGGGCCGGGCGCGCCGTGACGCCTTCAGCGACGTCTTGCCCCATAGACTCAGCGACGTCCGGGCTGAGATTTCTCAGCGTTCTTCCCCTCCATCAACCCGGTCAGGAATCGCTGTGATCACTTTTGAAGACGTGTCCAAGTTCTATCCGCGCCAGAGCGCACCGGCGCTCAGCCATGTCAGCGTCGACATCGACAAGGGAGAATTCGTCTTTCTCGTGGGCGTGTCCGGCTCCGGGAAGTCCACGTTCCTTCATCTCATCCTGCGCGAATACCGGCCTACGGATGGACGGGTCTTCGTGGACGGCCAGGACGTCGGCCGCATCCGCAACGGAAAAGTCCCGAAACTGCGCCGCCAGATCGGCACAGTGTTCCAGGACTTCAGGCTGTTGCCCGGAAAGAGCGTGTTTGACAATGTGGCCTTTGCGCTGCAAGTGCTGGGGCGCAACAATCGCGAAATCAACGAGATGGTGCCGGGCACACTCGAATTGGTCGGTCTTGGCTCCAAGGCGGAGCGGCTGCCCGAGCAATTGTCCGGCGGCGAGCAGCAGCGTGTCGCCATTGCTCGCGCCGTGGTGAACAAGCCCAAAATCCTCATCGCCGACGAGCCGACTGGAAATCTCGACCCAGCGACAAGCGTCGGAATCATGAAATTGCTGGACAGGATCAACCGGCGCGACACCACGGTCATCATGGCCACCCATGATTCGACAATCGTCGATCAGATGCGCCGCAGGGTCATAGAACTTGAAAAAGGACTCGTCGTCCGCGATCAACGCCAGGGCGCTTACGGAAATGTCTGAGTCAGGCCACGGGACACGTCGGGGACGAGAGGAAAAGGGAGATCTGGAGTGCGTTACACGTTCCGCGAGACCGGTTCAGGTCTGAAACGCAACATGTCGATGACCATTTCGGTCATCGTGACCATGTGGATCTCCCTTGCACTGTTCGGCGCAAGCATCATGACAATGCAGCAGGTCAATGCGATGAAGGGGCAGTGGTACGACAGGATCGAGGTGTCTGTCTTTCTGTGCACCGTTGGCTCGGCTTCGAGCGATCCAGGGGGCAATTGCCAGTCCGACCAAGGGGTGACCAACGACGAGCGTGCCGCGATCCAGTCGACGCTCGAATCGGACCCGACGGTGCAGACCGTCTTCTACGAGTCGAAGCAGCAGGCCTTCGATGAATTCCAGCAGACCTTTGCGGACAATCCCATTCAGAATTCCTTGACGGTCGAGCAGATGCAGGAATCCTTCCGGGTGAAGTTGAAGAACCCGCAGAATTACCAGCAGGTGGTCGATGCGGTGCAGGACATGCCGGGCGTGCAGGCTGTGCAGGATCTGCACACGGTGCTGGATCCGTTCTTCCGCGTCCTCAACGCACTGCAGTGGGGAACGCTGGTCACGGCAGCCCTGCTGCTCCTCGCAGCGGCATTGCAGATCGGGAATTCCATCAGAATTTCTGCCTACTCGAGGCGCCGTGAGATCGGCATCATGCGACTGGTCGGCGCCTCGAATGGCTACATCCTGTTGCCGTTCGTGCTGGAAGCACTCTTCGCGGGTGTCATCGGAATTGTGCTCGCCGGAGCCTCCATGGTGGCGTTGCGTGGCTTTGTCGTCAGCGGGCTGCAGTCTCAACTCGCGATTCAAAGTCTTGGCTGGATCACCTGGACAGACACGTGGTGGGCCGTCGCCGCGGTCGCGGTCCTGGGGATCCTGCTTTCCATCATTCCGACACTGCTCGCCACCCGAAGATATCTACGGGTCTGAGGTGTCCTCAATGATTCAGCTCGCGCCAGAAATTCTGATGTACAAAGGAGAACAATCGTGACGCCATTGTCAGGTGGAGATCCCAGCATGGCCCGCCGCCGGCACTCGGTATTGCGACGCGGTGGCATGACCGCCCTGTGCGGCCTGTTGCTGGGCGGCTTGGCATTCACGAGTGCGCCCGGGGTGGCGAAGGGCGACGACCTGGATGACCAGCAGGCTGCTGTGGCCCAGCAGGTCTCAGCCAGCAATGAAGAGGTCACGGCTGAGGACCAGGCGCTGATCTCCGCGCAGACCGTCCTAGCTTCTTCGAAACAGCAACTCGCCACCGCGCAGGCGCAGCTCGCGGCGGCCCAGTCCGCGCGTGACGCGGCGGCCACAGCGGATTCCGCTGCGCAGGCGGCCTTCAATGCTGCTAATGATGCGTTGACGAAGGCCAACGGCGACTTGGCTGCAGCCCAGGCAGCAGTGGTGGCCCAGCGTGAGGCTGTGGGTTCCACTGTCCGCGCCAGTGCTCAACAGAACAGCGAGCTGGTGACGATCGGCCTGCTCGTCGGGGGAAAGACGAGCACCGGCCTGTCGAACCGGGTGCAGTGGACCGATCAGGCGTTCCGTGCCCAACAGTCCAAGCTGGACTCCTTGAGTGCGGCCGAGCTCAGGTTCGAGGCGGCGCAGCAGAAGCAGCAGGAGGCCCAGAAGCAGGCCGATGCACAGCGTCAGCAGGCTGCATCCGCGCTGGCAACCGCGCAGCAGACCGCTGATGCCGCGCAGGCAGCCGAGCAGAAGGTCCAGGCGCTGGTCACGCAAAGCAACAGCGACGAGGCAGCTGAACAGCAGGCTTTGGCAGCTGCGCTGAAGAAGAACACCGAGCTCAAGGCCCAGCAGGCGGCCCTGACCCAGCAGATCCAGAAGCGCAATGAGGAGCAGGCCGCAGAAGCTGCCCGCCAGAAGGCGGCTGACGCAGCGGCTGCCGCTGCCGCGGCAGCGGGCACATCGACGCCCTCCTCGACGAAGTCCGTGCTGATTGACCCGGTGCCGGGTGCTCCGGTGACCTCGCCCTATGGGTACCGGATCAACCCGATCCTCAACACCAAGGAACTGCACGATGGTGTGGATCTCGGGGCTTCCTGCGGTGCTCCGATCCATGCCTCTGCCTCGGGCACCGTCGCACAGGTCATTCCAGCCGACCAGTCGGCGGGTTGGGGCAACAGGCTGGTGCTTGATCATGGTCTGGTCAATGGCGTGTACCTGGCCACCGGCTACAACCATGCCGAGGGATACATCGTCAAAGTAGGCGATCAGGTCTCCCAGGGGCAGGTGATCGGCTATGTCGGCGCGACCGGTCTGGCCACCGGGTGCCACCTGCACTTCCACACCTACGTGAACGGGAAGGCAGTCGATCCGCAGACCTGGATCACCGTCAGCTGACTTGCCTCTTCTCCCCGTTGACTGGTCTTTCGGGGCTTTTTCAGGGGCAGGTGTCAGGGCTTCTCGGGATGGGCGGCCTGTCGGTGGGCTTGTGTAGGGTTGACGAATGGTGACATGGATGTGTCACTGATCCCGGCCTCACCGGAGGTGCGCCATGCCGAGGGAAAAGGGCGAGAAAATGATCGCCCGCAACAAGAAGGCGCTGCACGACTACTCGATCACCGACAAGATCGAGGCTGGTCTGGTCCTCACCGGAACCGAAGTCAAGTCATTACGCGATGGCCATGCGTCACTGGTCGACGCATTCGCCACGATCGATGACGGCGAAGTGTGGCTGCGCAATGCCAACATTCCCGAGTACTCCCGAGGTACCTGGCGCAATCATGTTGCCCTGCGCAAACGGAAAATGCTGCTGCACAAATCTGAGATTGTCCGGCTTGAACGCGCGCTGGGTGACTCCGGGCGCACTCTCATCCCGCTGTCCCTGTACTTCCGCGACGGCAATGCCAAGGTCGAGCTCGCCGTGGGTACCGGAAAGAAGGAATGGGACAAGCGCCAGACCATCCGGGAACGGGACATGAGAAGAGAGGCCGAAAGGGATCTCGCGGATCGCTCAAGGAGGCGGCGATGAAGAAGCGCATCATGGTGGTGCTGGTCGCTGTCATCCTGGCAGTGCTCGGCTGGCTGTCACCGCAGAAGGCAATGGCCCAGAGCGCCGATGAGGTGGACTCCTGGAAGATGGACTACACGGTCAACACCGACGGCGTGGTGCACGTCAGTGAAACTCTTGTGTGGCGCTTCGGGGATAGCTCCGGGCGTCATGGCATCAAGCGCACTCTGCTCACTCGAGAGCCTGACGGTCAGAACAGCAACCAGGACGTCGTGTACACAATCAACAACATCCAGGTGTCCAGCCCCGATGCTCCCGCATCCTTCCGAACAGACGACCAGGCAACCAAAAGCTCGCCCAGGGAGCGCTACCTGACCATCACCATCGGTGATGCCAATACCCAGATCACCGCACCCACGGCTACCTACACGCTGACCTATGACATCCACGGTGCGCTGCGAACCTTCGATGACAAGCCTGAATTCGACTGGGATCTGCTCAATGACCAGACCCCTGAGGTGAGCAATGTCACTGCGACGGTAACGGTTCCCGGCGGCGTACAGAATTCCCAGTGCTACATGGGGGCAGCACAGTCGAAAGACCCGTGCACGTCCTCGACCGTGAGCAATGGGGTTGCCACTTTCACCCAGACCACCAAGCCGGAGGGCGACATCCTGACCATCGGCACCCAGATGGGGGCCGGGCTGGTCAGCAATGCCACCCCGAATCTCCAGCCGAAGGCCAAGAGTCCCCTGGTGACGGGTCTGCAGACTGCCGGAACCAGCGCTGGCGTGACAGCAGTTCTCGGTGCCCTGTACCTAATCTGGATCGGGCGCCGCCGTCGTGACGAGCGGTTTGCCGGGCTGCCTCCCGGCAGCGTGCCCGATTCCCCGCAATCGGCAGCGGTGGTTCCGGCGTCGCGCCATGACACCATTCCAGTCCGCTATTCGCCGCCAGACGTGCCCGTACCCCTGGGCGGCCTGCTCATCGACGGCGAGATCGGTGCCCGGGAGACCTCCGCCACGCTGGTCGACCTCGCGGTGCGCGGCGCCCTCCAGCTGCGCAACGACGCTGAGCAGGGAACCACACGCGACCCCAAGCTGTATGCCCGGCTCGTCAACCCAGCGGTGGCCACCCAGCCGTTCGAACAGCAGCTGATCCTCACCCTGTTCGGCCGCAATGAGGTCACCAGGCCCAGCGGCCTGGAGATCGACCTGTCAAAGCCTGGCGCCCTCACCGACGCCAGCGATGAGCTGTCGAGCAGTGTCAGCGACATCGCTCTCGGCCAAGGGCTCATGCACCATGTCGGTCCAGTCGGCGGCAGCGGGGTGAGGCAGTCCTCATTCTCCGGTTCAAGGATGATCTGGATCGTCGTGCTGCTTCTCCTGGTCCTCTTCCCGACCTCAGCGGGCATTGCGTCCCTGCTCGCCTCACCGGCGGTCGCCATCGGGATCGGGGTGGTGGTGCCACTCATCGTGATCGGGCTCGTGTACCGGTACATCACCAGGAGAGGTCAACGCACGGCCACCGGCAGGGCACTCACCGACCAGGTGGACGGTTTCTACACCTATCTCAACACCGCCGAGGCAGACCAGATCCGCTTCGAGGAGGGCGAGGACATCTTCAGCCGGTACCTGCCGTGGGCGATCGCCTTCGGGATTGCCGACCGGTGGGCCAAGGTGTGCCAGAAACTGGTTGAGATGGGAAGGCTGCCTGCGACCGCTCCTGGTTGGTACTACGGAAATCCCTACATGTTCAGCTATGGCTACTTCGCTGGCTCTGCGCTCAGCTCGATGAACACTGCAGTGGCACCGCCTCCGCCTCCGCCATCATCATCGTCGGGCAGCGGATTCGGCTCCGGATCGAGCTTCTTCGGTGGCGGTGGTGGCTTCGCCGGCGGTGGCGGTGGCGGTGGCGGTGCTGGCAGCTGGTGAGTTCAGGGAGATTGCAGGGTCGCGTCCAGGCCTACTGAACCGGGGGTCATGCTTGCGGAGGGGCATGCTTGGATCATGGCCACCAGCTCGTCATATGACCCATTCCGCCAAGTGCGGGATTCCATGACACCGGGATGGGTCACTGACCAGCTGAATCTTCCGATCACCCCCGCCCAGCGGGACCGTTCTGTGCGTTACCTGCAGGACTGCTACGCCCAGGGAAGGCTTTCCAAAGAGGATTTCGACTCTAGGATCAGCAAAGTGTTGAGTGCGCGAAACCGTCGAGAGCTCAATGCGGCCTTCGAGGGATTCGTCCGGGTGCCCTTGGCAGAACAAGCCGTGGGTGTGCACCCGGTCTACCGTCCACTGGTCAATCAGGATCGTGACGGCGAGGTGGGCCGCTGGATGGGTGCGGTGGCGCACTGGTCTGGCCCGGTCACCTGGATCATCGGCCCGACCTTGATGTACTCAGTTGCACGCCGTGGCAGTTACGCGCGAGCCGAAGCGGCAAAGGCCTTCAACACCCAGATCGGCGTCGCTGCCGTGTGGATCGCGCTCAGCATCGTCGGGCATGTGCTGGGTCTTGGCTGGCTGGTCTGGACCTGGTGGGTCATCGCGGCGGTTGTGGCGGTGATCTCCGGAATTCATGCCCGGGACGGAGAGCGCTGGATGAACCCGATCCAGAGAGTCGTGCCGATCAGGTTGGTCGACGAGAGCGGTGGCCGTCGGCCATTGCCGCGTTGAGAGCCCACTCGGCCTGAGGAGCGAATCGCGATTCCGCCGGACCAGGCGTCCGGGTGCGGAATACCGGCGGCAGTAGTAGCGTTGTACGGAGGCCTCAGTGCTGGCGATGTCCGTGATGCCCAGTTCCAGAGGTCGTACAAGGCGAGTGCTGCGATTGGTCGCTGCTGCGGGATGTCGCAGACTTGACAACTAAACATGGGGGTGACTGGTTTCGACTGGAGTGGTAGTTCCAGGAGAAGCGGGCCGAGAATCCAGAGTCATCTCGTGATGTCCTCTGGGAACCAATAAGTGCCGACTCAAATCGCACTGACTTCGCTCTCGCTGCCTGAGCAGTGATCGAAGGGTCAGCCCGGACTTAGCCTTCGGTCCGGATACTGGCCTCATTTAGAAGGCTTGCTCTGTGGTCCTTGTCCGAGGGACCACAGAGGACTTTTTCGGACTGGGCCTGGCTGCAACTTGCTGACGTGAGTGCAGGGGCCAAGTAGACCGATGTGTCAGCTGCGCCCGGAGAATACCTGTTTCGCCGCGTCAGGACGCGGGTTCAATTCCCGCCACCTCCACAAAGAGAAAGACCCGTCCCTTGTCAGGGGCGGGTCTCTTCGTTCGCGAGGGCTTCGCACTGCCATTGAATGCCGCACAGTGTGTGCAAATGTGTCAGTGGGCTCGTCCACTGTCTCCCGGAAAGGGCACGCTGGGGGCACGGCTAGGGGATAATTCCTGGGTCGGTTGCCTGCCCGCCTGAGCGGAACCATACTGGGGGCGTTTGGCGACCAGTGCAAGTTTGCGAGGGTCATGGGACCAGCAGTCGTGAGCTGAGGCTGCATCTCGCATTCTGGCCGGCAAGGATCGCGGCCTGCACAATGTGTGAGGGGACATATCGAGGATGAGTCAGGACAATCGCCAGTTCCACTTCCGGCCGGCCAACTATTCCTACCGGCCAACGGCAGACGAGGGCGACAAGAAACCGGACACGTCTGCGACGAAGGGCTCCGACCCGACTCCTCCCGCATCTGGTTCTTCCCCCACCGGCCAGCCTGGGACTGAACCCGACATCGTTCCTGCTGAGCCCGTCTCTCAGATGCCTGCACCCGAGCCTGTCGCAACACCGCCGGAACCGCTGAATCCGCCGGTTGTCGCACCTGTGGCCGATGATTCTGCGGCGTCCACAGCACCGCAGCTCGTGACCCCACCGGCCGCGCCGATGTTCGACACGCCGAAACCAACCGAACTCGGTCGCGAGGACATCGCGCCGATACCAGCGGGAAGCCAATTCCCCTCGTCCACCGAGCTGGCCGCACATCACTCCCCACTCGGGGCGAACGACGGTCAGGAAGGTTCAGCGCATGGGACTGCCCAGACGGCTGCCCCGGGTGCGGTTGCAGCCGGAGCCGGAACAGGGGCGCTTGGATCAGCGGTTGCTGCACCCGCCGAGGGTGGCACTGTGCGCGGCGCAGATTCAGGCGACGGTGGCAATTCGGGCGAGAGCGCCTCGAGCGGCGGCGGAGCTGGCGGCGGCGGGCACGTCCTGCCACGCCTGGCAATGATTCTTGCCGGGGTTCTGCTCCTGGTCCTTGGCCTGATCATCGGAGCCTTCGGGCTGGGCAGTCCCACAGTGCGCACAACCCCGGGTCCGACACAGTCAGTGACCGAGACGGTCACTCCGCCTCCGGTCACGGTGACCGCGCCCCCGGTCACGGTGACCGCA
This sequence comes from Propionibacterium sp., assembly GCF_047719395.1. Taxonomy (NCBI): domain Bacteria; kingdom Bacillati; phylum Actinomycetota; class Actinomycetes; order Propionibacteriales; family Propionibacteriaceae; genus Propionibacterium; species Propionibacterium sp. The sequence continues at coordinate 43,514 of NZ_JBDNTB010000004.1, read as the reverse complement.
ACACCCACCATGAGCCAGACCACTGTGTCCATCCAGCCCAGTGCGACGAACACCTACACCTCGAGTGCGACGAACACCTACACCTCGCAGGCCACCAGCGGCACTGTCGGCACTGCGGTACAGGGCACGTCCTGCCCGGCATTCCAGGCCACCGGCACCTCGCCCGACGGCACGCCGATGTACTGCACCAGGACCACCGTGAACGACCCGCTGCTGTGGCGGCCAGCCTGATCCAGCTTCTCCATGAGCGTTCATCGCCCTGATGTTCTCAGCGTTCGTGCCAGACTGGCCCTGTGAACATCTCTGCGGTACCCAAGGCCGGTGAGCTGCTGGTGTGCTCGTCAGGGCAGGGTGCTGGCTTCTTCGACCAGGCCGTCGTCCTGCTGCTCGACAATGACGAGAGCGGGGCGATAGGAGTGGCGCTGAACAAGCCGTCCACCACACCTGTCTCCAATGTGCTCCCGGCCTGGGCCGATCAGTTGAATCCGCCACCAGTGCTGTTCGCCGGAGGCCCGGTCACCCCGAATGGCGCCATCTGCCTGGCGAAGGTGCTCGATCGCAGCGAGGAGCCTCCTGGCTGGCGCCCGGTCGTCGGGGATGTCGGGCTATTGCACCTGGATACGCCCGTGGAGATCGTCAACGGCGCCTACTCCGATGTCCGGGTGTTCGCCGGATATGCCGGTTGGGAGCCCGGTCAGCTGGAGGGCGAACTGAAGCGCGGCGTGTGGTTCCTCTCCACGCTGCACGAGGAGGACATCTTCGGCACCAGCACCGAGGGGCTGTGGCGCAGGGTGCTACGCAGGCAGGGCGGCGAGGCGGCACTGCTCAGCGCATTCACCGAGGATCCCTCGCGCAACTGATTCTGAGGCCGGCACTGGTCCACAGCTTTCAAGCGGAAGGCCCATGTGAGCAGCTCACCGGCACACTCCAGGCATGGAGTCGCCAACTGGGCTGTCCGCAGCACTCGATCTCCTGCTCGGCTCGGAATGCGCGGCCTGCGGGCGACCAGGGCGGGTGCTGTGCCCGGGCTGTGCACAACAGCTCCGCGTGCCAGCCATTCGCGCGAAATCGCTGAGAGTTGCTGTTGATGGCCGCATGACGACGGTTCCCGTCTGGGCCGGGGCGTCCTACCGGCCGGTGGCCGGCAAGCTCGTCATCGCCTTCAAGGACAGGGGAGCGTGGAGTTTGCGCGGGTCGCTCGCCGACCTTGCACACAGTGCCCTCGGCGCGCTGGTCAATGATCTCGAGATGGCCGAGCGCAACGAGCTGTTGATCGTTCCCGTGCCTGGTTCCCGGCGCAGAGCCCAGGAACGAGGTATCGACCACACACGTGCGCTGGCTTCGGCGCTGGCCCGTCGATCAGCTGTGCCATGGCAGCCGCTTCTGACGCGTCGCGGTGAGTCTGCCGACCAGATCGGCCTTGGTGCCATGGCTCGTGGCGAGGCTCAACGAGGCACCATGGCAGCGCACAGCAGGCCCTCGCGGGCGCACCAGCCGGCAGGTGGACCGGCAGTAGTGGTGCTCGACGATGTCCTGACAACAGGGGCCACAGCCATCGAGGCGATCCGTGCATTGCGTATCGCCGGTCACCATGTCGCAGGGGTCGTCTGTGCAGCCCATACCCCCTTGAAAAGCCCGAATTCTCCCTTGTCGAACCTCAATTCACCACGCCACCTCTGAAAGGGCTGCCCTCACGGCATGAAAACCGGTAGCGTTTTGACATGGCACGACGTACGAGCTCCTGGCAGGTGTTCCAGGGCGCTCGCTGGTCGTGCCATTGTCTTCCCCGCGCATCACGATCGGGCTCGCACGGCGAGTCCCGCGAGGGGACCTGTTCTGCCTGCCACATCCACGCCAGGCACATATCCATGGAGAGGGGATCAAGATGGACGTCATCGTCACCGGCCGCCGCTGCACCATCAGCGACAGCACCCGCGAGATGGTCACCGAACGAGTCAATGAGTCGATCGTCAAGTGGAAGGACCGTGTGATCCGCGCCGAAGTGGAATTCACGGCGAACGATTCCAAGGGGGACCCCTCCTCGTCGATGCGCTGCGAGATCACGCTGCGGGGCAAGGGCCCGGTGGTCCGTGCCAGCGGCCTCGCTGAGGACAAGATGGTCGCCTTCGAACTCGCGTCCGACCGGCTCCGCTCGCAGTTGCGCCGTGCCGCTGATCGCCGGAAGAAGCACCGAGGTCTGCGACTCGGCGAACTGCCCGTGATGTCCGGCGAGGAAGTGCCCGTGAGCACCGCACCCGACAACGACATACACGACGTCGCAGGGCTCAAGGTGCAAGGCGAGGGTCCGCTCGTCGTGCGCGAGAAGACCTTCGAGACGACACCGCTGACTCTTGCGCAAGCCCTGGACGAGATGGAGCTGGTCGGGCACGACTTCTTCCTGTTCCAGGACGCGGCCACGGGCAAGCCGAGCGTGGTCTACCGCCGCAAGGCCTACAACTACGGTGTGATCAGCCTCGAGGTGAGGTGATCGACATCCCCGCATCCGGTGAAGAGGCCGGCTGATCGGTGCCGCCAGCCCTGAATCCGAATACCGCCCACCGGGCGGGTCCTGCAGAATGGGACCCCCCGGTGGGCGGTTCCAGCTGCCGATGACGGTCCTGCCTGCGTCGCCACCGGCGCTCAGCCCAGGGCAGCATGGACGATGCGGCTGGGCGGGCCGTCTAGGATGGAACGGTCCTGAGGCGCGTGCTTCCCACGCCACCAGGACTCGTGCCCTGGTGCGTCGGCAAGGCCATCGCGGCACTGACATGTGATAGCTGACGCAGGTACGACGACACAAGGACGACAACTCGTGAGTTTCGTGGATCGCATGCTCCATGCGGGCGAAGGCCGGACCCTCAAGCATCTGGCCCAGATCGCAGATCAGGTGAACTCGATCGAGGACGACTACGTCGCCATGGACGACGACGAGTTGAGGAGCCAGACGGGTGACTTCCGCCAGCGTCTGGACAACGGTGAAAGCCTCGACTCCCTGTTGCCCGAGGCATTCGCCACTGTCCGCGAGGCGACGAACAGGGTGCTCGGCAAGCGGCCCTTCGATGTGCAGATCATGGGGGGCGCCGCGCTGCACCAGGCGAACATCGCCGAGATGAAGACCGGCGAGGGCAAGACCATCGTGGCTCTGGCCCCCAGCTACCTCAATGCACTGGGCGGTGAGGGTGTGCACGTGGTCACCGTGAACGATTACCTGGCTCGCTCGCAGTCGGAGCAGATGGGCCGTGTGCACCACTTCCTGGGCTTGCGTACCGGTGTGATCCTCGCCCAGATGTCGCCCACCGAACGCCGCGAGGCCTACGCCGCCGACATCACCTACGGCACGAACAACGAATTCGGCTTCGACTATCTGCGCGACAACATGGCGCTCAGCCTGGACGACTGCGTCCAGCGCGGTCACCACTTCGCGATCGTCGACGAGGTGGACTCCATCCTCGTGGACGAGGCCCGCACGCCGCTGATCATTTCCGGGCCCGCCCAGGAGGACAAGCACTGGTATCCCGAGTTCGCACGACTGGCCACTCGGCTGCACCGCGACGAAGACTATGAGGTCGACGAGAAGAAGCGCACGGTGTCGGTACTTGCGCACGGCATTGAGATCACCGAGGAAGAACTCGGCATCGACAACCTCTACGAGAGTGCGAACACCCCGCTGATCGGCTATCTCAACAATTCGATCCGCGCCAAGGAGTTGTTCAAGCGCGATCGCGACTATGTGGTGCTCGACGGTGAGGTGCTCATCGTCGACGAGCACACCGGCCGCGTGCTGGTGGGCAGGCGCTACAACGAAGGCCTGCACCAGGCGCTGGAGGCCAAGGAACAGGTCCAGATCAAGGACGAGTTCCAGACACTGGCCACCATCACCTTGCAGAACTACTTCCGGATGTACGACAAGCTCGCCGGCATGACCGGCACGGCCAAGACCGAAGAGGACGAGTTCCAGAAGATCTACGGTCTCGGCGTGGTCGTCATCCCGACCAACAAGCCGATGATCCGCGAGGACCAGCCCGACTTCATCTACCGCACCCAGGACTCCAAGTTCACCGCGATCGTCGATGATGTCAAGGCACGCCACAAGGCAGGGCAGCCGGTGCTCATCGGTACCGCCTCGGTGGTCAAGAGTGAGGAGATCTCCAAGCGGCTGCATTCCGCAGGGGTCCCCCACCAGATGCTGAATGCGAAACAGCACGCCCGCGAAGCCGCCGTGGTGGCACAGGCAGGGCGAAAAGGAGCCGTCACGGTGGCCACCAACATGGCTGGCCGCGGCACCGACATCATGCTCGGTGGAAATCCTGAATTCCTTGCCGATCAACAGCTGCGTGAGCGCGGCATCGATCCGGTGAAGTCACCCGAGCAGTACGAGGCCCAGTGGGGCCAGGCCCTGAAGAAATTGCAGAACCAGGTCAGCGATGAGCATGACGTGGTCGTCGAGGCCGGCGGGCTGTACGTCGTCGGTTCAGAGCGTCATGAGTCGCGCCGCATCGACAACCAGCTGCGCGGCCGGTCAGGGCGTCAGGGCGATCCGGGGGAGAGCCGCTTCTATCTCTCGCTCGAGGACGACCTGCTCAGGCTCTTCAAGCCGGAAATGGTCGAGCGCGTCATGACCACGATGCAGCTGCCCGACGACCAGCCGATCGAGATGCGGCTGCTGTCGAAGTCGATCGAGAGTGCACAGAAGCAGCTTGAGGGCCAGAACTTCGAGATGCGCAAGAACGTTCTGAAGTACGACGACGTGATGAATCGGCAGCGCCATGTCATCTATGGCGACCGTCGCAAGGTTCTCGAGGGCGCCGATGTGGAGACCATGCTGCGCGCCACCGTCGACCGTGTCGTCGAGGGCGCGGTGCGTCTGCACACCCAGGGCTTCGCCGACGAGTGGGATCTCGACGAGCTGTGGACCGACATGCGCCAGATCTATCCGGTCACCCTGGACCCCTCCGACTACGACGCGGTCGATGACCCGGCCGAACTCATCGAGGACTTCCAGAAGAACGCGCAGGAAGCCTACGACGCCCGTGAGGAGATGCTCGGCGAGGAGACCATGCGCGAGCTGGAGCGTCAGGTCTGGATGACAGTGCTCGATCGCAAATGGCGCGACCACCTCTACGAGATGGACTATCTGCGCGAGGGCATCGGCCTGCGCGCCATGGCGCAGCGCGATCCGCTGGTGGAGTACAAGCGCGAGGGTGCCGACATGTTCGACGCGATGCGTGATGCCTTCCAGGAAGAGGTCGTCGGTTATCTGTTCAGCATCCAGGTGCAGGTGCCTGATGTCGACAGCATGGCCGGCCTGGAATCCGGCGATGTCCCTGAACTGGCTGCCGCCGGCGCCACGTCGTCCGGACAGGCCGGCAAGGGTGCGGTCGGTGGAAAGGATGCGCGCAGGGGACGTCCGGTCTCGCGCACACCAGGCAGCGGCACCGCGGTCAAGGACCGGACGCGACCCGTCCCGAGTACCCCGGGTCATCCCATCGTCCCGGGGGGCGGGCGTGCGGCAACACCGATGACCTACACCGCACCCGATGAGACGGGTGAGGCGGAACAGATCGGTGCCGGCGCCAGTGCGGCGCAGCTGGACGAGGATCCCTACGCAGGCACCGGGCGCAATGAGCCATGCCCCTGCGGGTCGGGCAAGAAGTTCAAGAACTGTCACGGGCGCAACCCGAACATCGCCTGATCCTGGTTCTCGTGGGTGGTGATCACGCCAGGCTGGATGATCTCCAGCCGCACGCAACGCCACACGAGGTCGGTGCGGCTCAGCCGGAAGGCCACTGCCATGGTGTGTCGGGCCTGATGATTGTCATTCCCGTGCCAGGTGTAGCACGCAACCGCCTCGACTGCGTCGGAACGGGGCATGCTGCACCGGATCCGCACGCATCGGGCGGCGAACAGCCCGCCTCGGCGCTGCGCCTCGATGAGAGGCGCCAGGCATTGCTCGCTCATCATGCCGCGCAGCTGGCCAGCAGGTCTTTCCCCGCGCAGCGATTCGGCCACCATCTCCGCGAACCGGGCGGTGACGTCCATCGCTAGGCTCTGCGAAGTGCGTGGGGGACGGGTTGTACACGCTTCCGGGGACGCAGATCCGTGAATGACCAGCTGCAATTCGCCGTGACTGGTCGTCCATCTGCGAGTGGACGAGGTAGGGGAGCGGGTGTCCTCGTGGATGCTCATCGCGCCAGCCTGCCCGTCGTGGACACCGGTAACCACCCCGCCCGGATAGTCTGTGGATGAATCGGCAGGGGACGCCACGAGGCGGAGGTCCCCTGGAAGGAGATGACATGGCGCAGGCTCACGACATCGTCGTGCTGGTTCCTATGAGCCCGGAACAGGCGGCTGCGCTGGTCACGCAGGGGCATCTGCCTGGCCCACTGCCCGCAGTGACGGCCAATGCGGCGCTCTGTGAAACCTTCGACACGGAACCGGGCAGCGAAGCAGCCGAGTTCGCTGCTTTCCAGGTGGCATGTGTCATGGCCCTGGCAGGCGGGGCGGATCACTTCGTGGTCTCTGCACAGGCGGGCGCGGCGCAGCAACCCGGCCCAGCCGCTCATGACGGAGAAGTCGTGCTGGATGGCCTGCCGCTCCGTGATGCGGGTGCCTTCTTCACCCATGAAAACCCTGGCGCGGCCGAGCAGGCCTCACAGGCAGCCCACGGGCTCAGCCCGGATGAGGCGTGGGAACTGCCCCTGGTGCAGTCGGAATTGGCGGAGCATCCGATGCTGTGGCACGACGTGTCCGAATTGGCACGCCACATCGCCGTGGAGGATGCCTGAGATGACCACCAGAATTCTGCTCCCCGACCATGACGCGGCAGTGAGCCTCGCGCAGGCGATCGAAGCAGCCGGGCAGGAGGTGGCTCTCATCACTGAACGCGACGAGGGCCACGAGAGTTACCTCGTGGCCACCCCCGCCGCGCCCGAGGAGCTCGGCGACCTGGTGCCCCGCGGTGCGCAGGTCACGATCGGTTGAACTGCAGAGAATGTCTCGGCGGCCCTCGGCCCCGGCAGGACGTCCCACGGGATCACCGCCTCCGGACGGCTGTTCGTGCGAGAGGTCAGGCTCGCTTACCTGCGAGCCAGTCGTTGCCGACTTCCTGCTGAAGGTCGATCACTGACATCACCTTCGGCTTGGCAAGCTTCTCCAGCTTGCCGCCGAGCAGCGGCACCGAGACGGTGAAGTCACCGGCGTATTCCACGATCGTCCCCGGGCCTCCGGGCCGGATGGTGGCCGTACCAGTCATCTTCGCTGGCATCCTGGCCGGCTTCGCCTCAACGACGCCGTCCCATCCCTCGGCAACCTGGTGCCAGACGAAGGACTGTTCGATGGCAAGGGTGGCACCGGTGAACCGCTGCACCTGGTTCGGCGCGGAGACCTCGGCGTGAATGCTCACCGAATCGCCCTCGACGTGCACATCGTGATGGTCTGCACCACTCTTGTCGAGGACAGCCGCGTACCAGTCGGGGTCAGTCATCATGGCGTGGACGGTGGCTGGGTCGGCGGTGTATTCGTGATGCGCAGAGATTTCCATGGGCTCCAGCTTGCCTCACTTCCGGGTTCTTCGTTCCCCACCTGACCTGCGGCCTGGGTTTTTGTTTGGGTCGGGCATGCATCCCGGTTCATTTCCAGGGCCGGGCCGAAGACCCGGGCGATCCACGGTCTGCTCTGTCATCACCCGCAGCCCTGTCATTGCTCAGCAGTGCAACCCACGCGCGTCTAGGGTGGAACTCATCGGGTTGTCCGTTGGGGTGCAGCAGGCGTGGCCGACACCGAAGGGGGAGTCGCTATGACCGAGGTGGGACACGGCGCTGGGTCGGTGGGGCGAATCGCAGAACATCTGGATCTCACCGAGCGCCTGATGGCACATGTCAGTCCCGCCGACGGAATCCTGACGGGCACGGCGGCCACGGATTTCGTGACTGCCTATGTGGGCCATGTGGACGACGACGCCCATGCACTCGGACAGGCCGTCGATGAGAATCTGGTGGGTCAGCGGCTGCGCGACCACTTGCAACTCGGGCAGCTGCGGCGCGGCGACGAGACGCTGATCAGCGTGCATCCCCCGACGCAGGCCGGTGGGTTCACCACCGTGCAGGTGGTCGCCACCGACCGGCCGTGGATCGTCGACACGCTCTGCCTCGGCGCCACTCGGCGAGGGTGGTCGATTCGTGAAATCGTGCACCCGCAGCTGAGCGTGCTCCGCGATGACGAAGGGCGACTGCTCGGCGTCGATTCCTATCGCGGCACGGGCGAATCATGGATCGATCTGGAGCTGTACCCGGCCTGGGGCAGCGCCGCCTCACAGGAAGCGCCCGTCCTCGAAGCCGATCTGCACGAGGCGATGGCCCGATTGACCGCCGCAACCGAGGACACCCGGGCGATGCGAGTGCAAGCCGTGCGAAATGCGGACTCGGTGCTGGGTACCCCTGGGCCTGCCGAGCCACGAGAACGTGCCCTCACCAGCGCCATGCTGCGCTGGCTTCTGGAGGACCACTTCGTCTTCCTGGGCTACCGCGAATACCTCGTGAATCCAGACCACGAGCAGTTCACCCCGGTATCCGGTACTGGGCTCGGCGTGCTGCGCGACGATCTGGTGGACCCCAGCGGCTTCGACGCCGTGCCACTTCCGAATTCGCAGGAACTCATGGTCTGTACCAAGGATTCCGTGCGGTCCACCCTGGTGCGCGGCGGCTATCGGGACTACCTCGGCGTGCGCATCCGAGACCAGGACGGGCATCTGATCGGGGAGCATCGATTCATCGGCCTGTTCACCGCGAGTGCCTATGCCGAATCGGTGCTGAAGGTGCCGATCCTGCGCGGCAAGGCCGGAGAGATCATGGAAGCCATCGGCTACGCCCCCGACTCCTATGGGGGCCAGGCCGTGCGCGCCACTCTCGACGCGTATCCGCGCGACGAGTTGCTGCAGGCCTCGGCTGAGGAGCTGATGCCAGCCATCGAGGCAGTGGCCAGGCTCGGCGAGCGCCACCAGCTCCGCCTGTTCCTCAGGCCCGGGCGATGGGGCAGATTCCTCAGCGCACTCGTGTACTTCCCCCGCGACAGGTACAACACCGAAGCGCGCCTGCGGATGCAGCGCACGATCCTGGATTTCGTCGGCGGCGAGAGCATCGACTACCGCGCTGCCGTCTCGGACTCGGTGCTCGCCAGGCTCTACTTCACAGTGCAACTGGATCCTGATCGTGACTCCCAGGGGGTTCTGGATGCAGCCGAACTGGAGAAGCTGCTGGCAGAGGACATCCACGACTGGGATGACGATTTCATCGCCATCGCCGACGCACTCGACTCAGAACGCCGCGGCATCGACTTCCCCGACGCCTACAAGCAGGACTATCCCCCCGCGGCTGGGGTGGAGGACCTGCTGGCCTTCGACTCACTGACCAGCGGTGACGACATGGCGCTGAGCGTCTTCTCCCCGTCCTCCAAGGACGCCGAGGGCATCGATGTGAGGCTGAAGGTGTTCACTCTGGGCGAACCGCTGGATCTTTCGCACGTGATGCCGCACCTCACCAGCTTCGGCGTCGATGTGCGCGAGGAACGTCCCTATGTCGTGCGGCTGCGCGGCCGCAAGGCCATGGTCTACGACTTCGGCCTTGGCCTGACCCACACCAGCGAGGCGATGCGCTCGGGCGACGAGCTTGCCAGGGCACGATTCAAGGACGCATTCAGCGCGTCCATCAACGGGAAGACTGATCACGACCGCCTCAACGCTCTCGTGCTGGAGACCGATCTGGGCTGGCGAGATGTCGAGGTGCTGCGAGCGGTGTCCCGCTATCTCCAGCAGGCTGGCTCACCCTTCTCGCAGACCTATATCGCCAGAACCCTGGTGGACAATCCGGCCATCGCCACCCATTTGGCGGAGATCTTCCGCATCCGTTTCGATCCGGATCTCGACATTTCCCAGAATGAGCGGCAGAGCAGCATCGATTCCCTGGTCGATGAGTTTCACACCGAGTTGGACGATGTCGCCTCGCTGGACCACGACCGCATCCTTCGCCAATTCCTCACGGTCATGACGGCGGCAGTACGCACCAATTTCTGGGTGCCCGGCGCCCAGGCACTTGCAATCAAGCTGCGTGCTCGAGATATCGACTTCCTGCCCAACCCCGCGCCTCTGTACGAGATCTTCGTGTACAACCGGCGAGTCGAAGGAGTGCACCTGCGCTTCGGCAAGGTGGCTCGCGGCGGTATCCGCTGGAGTGATCGCGCAGAGGACTACCGCACCGAGATTCTCGGGTTGGCCAAGGCGCAGATGGTGAAGAACTCGGTGATCGTGCCGGTGGGCGCCAAGGGAGGCTTCTTCCCCCATCGGTTGCACAAGGCGATGGGCCGCGCCGAGCGAGCCGCTGAGGGTGTCGCCTCCTACAAGATCTTCGTGTCCTCGCTGCTGTCGGTCACCGACAATGTCGTGGCCGGCCACAGCCGTCACCCCGGCCGGGTCCATGCCTGGGACGATGCGGATCCCTATCTGGTGGTCGCTGCCGACAAGGGCACGGCCACCTTCAGCGACATCGCCAATGAGATCGCCCAGGGCCAGGGTTACTGGCTGGGCGATGCCTTCGCCTCCGGCGGATCGGTGGGCTATGACCACAAGGCGATGGGTATCACCGCCAGGGGTGCCTGGGAGTCGGTCAAACGTCATCTGCGCGAGATCGGCATCGACCCCCAGGAAGAAGACTTCAGCTGCGTCGGAATCGGGGACATGTCCGGTGACGTCTTCGGCAACGGCATGCTGCTCAGCCACCACACCAAACTGGTGGCCGCCTTCAACCATCTGCACATCTTCCTGGACCCCAGCCCTGATCCTGAGACCAGCTGGGCCGAACGCAAGCGGCTGTTCGAGCTGCCTCGCTCCACCTGGGCCGACTACGATCCTGAGCTCATCAGCACTGGCGGCGGGGTGTACCCCCGCACCGCAAAATCCGTGCCGATCAGCGACCAGGTGCGCACTGCGCTCGGCCTGCCGGCAGATGCGAAGACCATGACCCCCGCCGAATTGCTGCACGCCGTGCTGCAAGCCCCGATCGACCTGCTGTGGAACGGCGGGATCGGCACCTATGTGAAGGCATCCACCGAAACGAATGCACAGGTCGGGGACAAGGCCAATGACGCCATCCGGGTCGACGGCTCGCAGGTGAGAGCCCGCGCTGCAGGGGAGGGCGGGAACCTCGGCTGGACCCAGGCCGGGCGCATCGAATACGCCTTCCACGGCGGGCGCATCAACACCGACTTCATCGACAACTCCGCAGGCGTGGACACCTCCGACCACGAGGTCAATATCAAGATCCTGCTCGACGCGCAGGTGCGCGCCGGGGAGCTGACCGTCGCCGAGCGCAATGAGCTGCTGCCCACCATGGCCGGCGAGGTTGCCCGGCATGTGCTCCTGCACAACATCGAGCAGAACATCACTCTCGCCAATTCACTGTCCAGCGCTGCCGACCACGCCGGGGTGCACGAGGAACTGATGCGCCAGCTCGAACATGCCGGATACCTGGACCGCAAGCTCGAATCGCTACCCTCCAGCGTCGAGATGGCCCGGCGGATCGCACACGGTGCAGGTCTGGTGAACCCTGAGCTCTGCACCCTGCTGGCCTGGACGAAGATCGCCCTGGAGGACGAAATCCTCGCCTCAGACCTTCCTGAAGATCCCTATGCGGCAGAACGTCTGCTCGGATACTTCCCGGCCCCGCTGCGCGCGACTTTCGACGACGCCATGCTGCACCACAGGTTGCACCGCGAGATCATCACCACCGCCGTGGTGAACCGTTTCGTCGACTCCCAGGGCATCTCCGCCGCGTCCAGACTCTCTGACGAATCCGGGGCCAGCAATGCCGACGTGATCCGGGGCCAGCTGGCAGCACGCAATATCTTCGCGATCGCCGGACTCGAAGGGATGGTGCGCTCCCAGGCGATCCCGGAGACCGGGCGACTGGAGTTGCGGATGCAGTTGCGCCGTGTCGTCGAGCGCGCCACCAGATGGCTTCTGCACAACCATCTTGAAGACCTGAATCCCGATCAGGTGGGTATCGAGACGTTGAGCAGGCAGTATCGCGAGGGCGTCGCCGCAGTGATCGGCGCCTTGCCCGAACTACTCACCGACAAGGGCCGTGGGAACTACGAGTCGCAAGTCGCCGCATTGCGTGCCCGTGGCGTGCCCGACGACCTCCTGTCTTCCGCGGCCTGGCCGCGATTGCACGAGGCGCTGCCGATCGTGAGGGTTGCCCGGAGGACCACCAACGTGGTTGAGCTGACCGCCAAGGTCTTCTTCCTGGTCTCCGAAAAGCTCGGCATGGATGCCCTGCTCACCAAGGCGGACGCCCTGCCCCGGCAGAACCGCTGGGACATCATGGCCCGGGCGGCCATGCGTGACGAGTTGCAGGCCGCCAGGGAAACCATCTGCCGGCAGGTGCTGTCCTCCGCCAGCAATACTGCCGAGGCTGATCCGGAGCAGATTGTGGACGAATGGTGGGGTCGCCAGCGAGGCGTCGACCGCTGCGCGGAGCGGCTGTCTGAGCTCAGCGGCGGTTCGATGGACCTGGCACGCGCCTCGGTGGGCCTGCGGGAGTTGCGCCAGCTCATCCTGTGAGGCTTGCAGCCCTGCTGACCACCTGGCAACCCTGGCCTCTTGATGTCATTGGGCCCACGGCCTCAAGATTGCCTGGATCTCACGCTTTCGCAGGATTGCACCGGCGATGAACTGACCGGCAATCGCGACGCTGGTGCATCTACGTCCAGCGATTGTCCTCTTGATCCCGGGTTCCCGAATCTCCTGTTCCGCAAGGGGTGCATCTCTCGTCTTGTCGCGCTGAGCGGCACCTCCAGGGGCCGGTTGCGCGGTAGCGGGCACAATGTGGGCATGCGAATCGACCTGCACACCCATTCCAATGTCTCCGACGGCACCGACAGCCCCACGGCACTGGTTCGCAGGGCGCAGGAGCTGGGCGTGCAGGTGGTGGCGCTGAGCGACCACGACACCTTCGACGGCATCGGCGAGGCGCTGGAGGCCGGACGCCGCTTCGGCGTCTTCGTGCTGCCGGGCATCGAAATCAGCACCCACGTGGGCCACACCGAGGTGCACCTGCTGGGCTACGGCGCTGACCCCTGGAATCCCGCGTTGCGCGAGGCGTTGGCCGACATGCGCGTCAGCCGCGCCGAACGTGTTCCGCTGATGCTGGCGAAGTTGCACGAGCTGGGCGTGGACATCAGCGAGGACGATGTGGCGGCGCAGGCCGGGCACGCTTCCTCGATCGGTCGCCCGCATGTCGCCGATGCCCTGGTGGCAGCCGGATATGTCAAGAATCGCAATGAGGCCTTCGACCGCTTCCTCGATGACAAGGGGCCGGCCTTCGTGCCGCGCCGGAGCCTCGAACTGCCCACCGCCATCGATCTGGTGCACGGTGCGCACGGTGCATGCGTCATCGCGCACCCCTGGATCGGATCGGGCCGAGAAGTCGTCACCCCCGCTCTGCTGGCCTCTCTGACCACCGAGCATGGCCTGGAGGGCATCGAGGTGGACCATCCGGCCCAGGATCAGGAGACCCGGGCCCTGCTGTTCGAGCTCGGCGGCAGGCTCGGCCTCATCCGTACGGGCTCCTCGGATTACCACGGCACTGGCAAGACAGGGCACGAGCTGGGCTGCGAGACCAGCCGTCCCACGGCGCTGCGCGAACTGGCCACCCGCATCACCGCTCGTGGCGGTTCGCTGGGGGGCGTGGAGCAGGTGCTTGGGCGGATCTGATTCATTGCGGCAGGCGCTGCCGTGGCGTTGCGCCGCCTAGCGTTTACCCATGGTCATCACTCTGGAGAACATCGGCATTGCGGTGCGCGACCTCGAGGAGGCCATCGCCTTCTTCACAGACCTCGGCCTGTCCGTGACCGGCCATGACGAGGTCAGCGGCAACTGGGCTGACACTGCGGTGGGGATCGACGGCAACCATGCACGGATCGCCACTCTGGAAACGCCCGACGGGCACGGTCGGCTTGAACTGTTCCAATACATCCATCCGGACGCGATCGAAACCGAGCCGACCCTGCCGAACGAGATCGGTATGCATCGCGTCGCCTTCAGCGTCGATGACATCGATGCAGCACTCGAAGTGGCAGCCCGTCACGGCTGCCATCCGCTGCGCGGCGTTGCCAACTACCGGGGCATCTACAAGCTGACCTATCTGCGTGGTCCGAGCGGCATCATCGTCATGCTCGCCCAGGACATCCGCGAGCACACGCAGTGAGCGTGGCCCGATCTGGCACGCCCATGTACCGCCCGGTATCCGAGCCCTGCTCGACACTCACTCAGCGAGGGAGGCCGCATAGGCAGCTGAGATCTGAGCTTGGGCATCGTCGAGATAGTTCCTGATCACCTTCGCAGCTCCCGGCCCGTCGCCGTTCTCGACGAGTTGCACGATCAGCGCATTGCGCTCCACATAGGGCTCGTGCATGGATCTCACGCTGCCGAGCACGCCGAACATCAGTCGCAGCTGAGCGGCCAGTGCGCCGTAGAGCTTGTCGAGTATCGGGCTGTCGGCCAGACGGACGATGGACTGGTGGTACTTGATGTCCTGTGTGCCCACCATTCGCCAGTCCTGCCGGCCGATGGCGGATCGGGCTGCCTGCACCGCAGCACGCATGCCGGCCACCGCTGGATGATCCGGCTTGGCGTAGGTCAGGGCGTCGGACTCGATGAGTCGTCTCACGTGGAAGAGGTCATGCACCTGCTGGGGCGATGGGGTGCTGACGAACACTCCACGATTGGGAATGTGCCGTACCAGCCCCTCCTGTGCCAGGATGCGATAGCTCTCCCGCAAGGTATTGCGGGAGATGTCGAGCTTTGCGGCCAGTTCGACCTCGGCGAGCTGCTGACCTGGAACGACCTGTCCGGTCGTGATCAACTCGCGAATCTCGTCTGCAGTTGTCACGGGCAGGGATGTCACGCTCGGCTTGGCCATGGCACTCACCCTACGAACACTCCGGTTCGTCGTGGGTCCCGGTGCCCGGCGCCAGCAGACGAGTGCCCGAAACAGGCCAGTCATCGTTGACACAGTCGTTACACAGGTGAAACCAGCAGGAGATACACAGTGCCTACATTTTTGTTCAACAATAACTCTGTATTGCTCAACAATCTTTGCGCTCATGCTCGTGACGCTGTGATTGCCGGGTGACGGAGTCGCGATGAACGGAGTGGGTCATGAGCACTGAGGTCGAGAACGGATCCGGGCCGGCTCCCGGCGTGGGGGAGCAGAGCAGGGAGTTCTTGAGGAACAGACGCACCTCCCTGCTGGGCGCGATATTCCTCATGGCAATGTCCGCGGTGGGGCCTGGTTTCATCACCCAGACCGCCACCTTCACGATCAGGCTCGGCGCCGCATTCGGTTTCGGTATCCTGCTGTCGATCATCATCGACTTCATCGTGCAGATGAATGTCTGGCGCATCGTCGGGGCGTCGGGACGCACTGCAGGTGCCCTGGCCAACGCGGCAGTGCCAGGCTCCGGATATCTGCTCGCCGTGCTGGTGATCTTCGGCGGACTGGTGTTCAGCATCGGGAACATCGCCGGTATCGGGCTCGGCCTCAATGCCGCCATCGGCCTCGACCCCAAGATCGGCGGCCTCATCGGCACGCTGCTGGCGATCGGCATTTTCCTGTACAAGCGGGCCAATCGTGCGATGGACCGGGTGGTCATCTGCCTGGCCGCAATCAAGGTGACGATCGTTCTGATCGTGCTGTTCATCGTGCATCCGCCCGTTGGCCATGCCCTTCACGAGACCGTGATGCCGGACTCGATCAACATCGCCGCGCTCACCACCATCGTCGGCGGAACGGTCGGCGGCTACATCACCTATGCCGGCGCGCACCGTCTACTGGACGCCGGCATCACCGGGCCCAAGAACATGAAGGCGGTCAGCCAGGCATCCCTGGCCGGCGTGCTCATCACCGGCGCGATCCGCTACCTGCTGTTCCTCGCCATCCTGGGCGTTGCCGCAAGCGGAGTCACCATCGACCTGGCGTCGAAGACGGCGAATCCCGCCGCGCAGGCCTTCCAGGTGGCGCTCGGTGAATGGGGTTTCAGGATCTTCGGCATCATCTTCTGGGCTGCGGGTACCACCTCCACCATCGGCGCCGCCTACACCTCCGTCTCCTTCTTCGGAGTCTTCAACGAGAACTTCATGAAGAGCCGCGCCCGCAACTACGCCACCGTGATCTTCATCGCCATTGCCCTCATCACCTACCTGGCGGTGGGCACCGCGCCGGCTGCGCTGCTGGTGTTCGCCGGCGGCTTCAATGGGCTCATCCTGCCGATCGGCCTGACGATCATGGTGTACATCGGTCTCTTCAAGAGTGATCTGCTGGGCGGCTATCACTTCCCGAAGTGGCTGCTGGTGCTCGGCGGCCTGGTCTGCATCTTGACCTGGTACATGGGCATCAATTCGATCGGGCCGATCTTCGCCCTGCTCCGATGACCACGACTTCGGCGGGTCACCAGCCTGGGTGACCAGGATTGCAACGACCTTCGATGGGTATTCGTCAATGGAGGGATGGATCATGATCTCGATGGATCTGAACAGCGACATGGGGGAGAGCTTCGGGCGCTGGTCGCTCGGCGACGACGAGGCGATGCTGGACACCGTGACGAGTGCGAACATCGCCTGCGGATTCCACGCCGGTGACCCGATCGGCATTCTGACCACCACGCGGGCAGCAGCCGAACGCGGCGTCGTGGTGGGCGCGCACCCGGCCTACCGTGATCTCGCGGGCTTCGGCCGTCGTGCGATGGAGGTTGCTCCGGCCGAGCTCACCGCCGATGTGCTTTACCAGATCGCCGCGCTGGACGGGCTGGCGAGATCTGCTGGCACGAAGGCACGTTATGTGAAGCCGCACGGTGCGCTGTACAACCGCATCGCCCTCGATCCGGGCCCCGCGAAGGCCGTGGTGGAGGCCATCAAGGCGTATGACCCCGGGTTGGCCGTGATGGCTCTTGCCGGTTCGGTCTTCGCCCGTACCGCGGCCGATGCCGGGCTTCGTGTCATGTCCGAGGCCTTCGCTGATCGGGGCTACCGCCCCGACGGCACGCTGGTCTCCCGGCGCGAGCCCGGCGCGGTTCTCAGCGATCCCAGGGCCGTCATCGAACGGATCGTCCGGTTGGCCGAGGACGGCACGCTGGTGGCAGCCGATGACTCGGTCATCACGCTGCAGGCCGACTCGGTGTGCGTGCACAGCGACTCGCCCGGTGCCCTGGCGATGGCCAAGGCGGTGCGCGAAGGACTCACCGATGAAGGGATCTCGGTGGCCTCGCCACTGAACCAGCCGGAAGGAGAGGCTGACCGGTGACCACACGGACGAACACGGTCCTGGGTACGCAGGGCGTCATGGAATCGTCGGCAACACAGCAGGCCAGGGCGGCCAGGGCGAGGTACCGGCGGGGCGAATGCCGCCCGACCGCCGGCATCGCGCCTGGCATGACTCAGGCCAACATGCTCGTCGTGCCCAAGGAATACGCCTATGACTTCCTGCTGTACGCCCAGCGCAATCCGAAACCCTGTCCAGTTCTCGATGTGAGCGATCCGGGTTCGCCGTCCACCGCGCTGGCCCCCGGTGCGGACCTGCGCACCGACATTCCGAAGTACCGGGTGTGGCGCGATGGCGAACTCGTGGACGAGCCGACCGATGCCACGAAGGCATGGAGCGAGCACCCCGACCTGGTGGCCTTCCTGCTTGGCTGCTCCTTCACCTTCGAGACACCGCTGCGCAGGGCGGGAATAGAGGTACGCCACATCACCAGCGGCAGGAACGTGCCGATGTATCGCACCAATGTGCAGTGCCGGCCCGCGGGACGATTCCACGGCGAGCTCGTGGTGTCGATGCGGCCCATTCCAGGCGACCGGGTGGCCGAGGCCGCGCAGATTTCGGGACGCTTCCCCTCGGTGCACGGTGCACCTGTGCATGTCGGCGATCCTGCGGCGCTCGGCATCGCTGACCTGTCCCACCCCGACTTCGGGGACTCCGTCGAGATCAGACCAGGCGAGGTGCCGGTCTTCTGGGCCTGCGGAGTGACACCGCAGGCCGCCGTGATGGCCTCCCACATCCCCTTCGCGATCACGCATGCACCCGGGTACATGTTCATCAGCGATGTGAGCGACACCCGATACGAGATCTGAGCATGCGCGTCCTCACCGTCAACACCGACATCGTGGTCGTCGAACTCGACGATCTCGCCCAGGCCATCGCCCTGCATCACTCCTTGATGCAGACGCCGATCCCAGGTGTCCACGAGGTCGTCCCGGCCTCGCGCACCGTCATGATCCGCTTCCATCCCAGTGTGATCAGGGCGACACACCTTGCCGAACTCATCGGCCAACGAGATGTCAGTGCGCCGCTCGCCTCCGACGGGGAACTCGTCAGGGTGCCGGTGCACTACACCGGGGAGGACCTAGGCGAGGTCGCCCGGCTCACCGGTCTCAGCCCCGACGAAGTGGTCGCCCGGCATACCGGCGCCATCTACACGGTGGCCTTCACCGGTTTCGCACCAGGATTCGTCTACCTGGTGGGTGGGGACCCGTGCCTGAATGTGCCGCGTCGTGCGGTGCCCCGCATCGCAATTCCATCCGGAGCGGTGGGGCTGGCGGGTATCTACTCCGGCATCTATCCCCGCACCAGCCCCGGTGGCTGGCAGATCATCGGTCAGACCGATGTGCCCATGTTCGACCTGGCCAATGACCCGCCGGTGCTGCTGCGACCGGGGATGCGGGTGCAGTTCACCGCTGCCGAGCAGGCATCTTTGGCAGGTATCGGACCATCGGTGGAAAGTCACCAGGCGCAGACATCGGATCAGGCCAAGGATGCACCCGACATGCCGGCCCAGCTGCCCGCGGATCGCGCAGCGGCCACCGCAACAGCGGCCAGGACACTTGTCATCGAGGAGCCTGGCCTGGCGGCCACCGTGCAGGACCTCGGCCGGCCAGGCCACGCCGACCTCGGAATCTCCCGCTCCGGAGCACTGGACCACGATTCGCTGAGATGCGCCTCGCGCCTGGTGGGCAACCACTCCGATGCGGCATGCATCGAGACCTACGGCGGTCTGAGGGTACGTGCAATGGGTGAGCAGGTGCTCGCCATTGCCGGCGCTGAGGTGGATGCCACGATCGATGCGAGCAGGATCGATGCGGGGGATGCTGACACTGACAGGTCACGACCTGCTCCCCACGGCCATGCCTTCGCCCTCGGTGACGGGGAAGTCCTCGACATCGGATTCCCGAAACAGGGAGCAGTGGCCTACCTGGGGATACGCGGCGGCCTGGACATCGAACCGGTGCTCGGCAGCCTCTCCAGCGACATCCTGTCCGATCTGGGTCCGCGTCCGCTGCGCGCCGGAGACGAGCTGCCAGTGCGGGCTTGGACCTCCGGCGTAGTGGCAGTTTCGGAGGACGATGCGGGTTCGAGCATCTGCGGCTCCGATGCCCATCGACCTCACGGCCTCTTCGGCCAAGATGAGGGCGTAAGCCTCGACGTGGTGCTGGGACCCCGCGACGAGATGTTCACCGAGGCCGCGGTAACGGCCCTGCTCGAACAGGAGTGGGAGGTCACACCGCAGTCGAATCGGGTGGGTCTGCGGCTGCA
Source organism: Propionibacterium sp. (assembly GCF_047719395.1). NCBI lineage: Bacteria > Bacillati > Actinomycetota > Actinomycetes > Propionibacteriales > Propionibacteriaceae > Propionibacterium > Propionibacterium sp. The sequence continues at coordinate 23,880 of NZ_JBDNTB010000004.1, read as the reverse complement.
TGGTGACCAGCCACTGGAGCGGACCGACGACTCCGAGTTGGAGTCCGAGCCAATGGCGTCAGGTGCCCTCGAAGTGCCCCCGGGCGGCCAGCCCGTGGTGTTCATGGCGGATCACCCGTTGACTGGCGGCTATCCGGTCATCGGGTCGGTGGCCAGCTGGGATCTCAACAGAGCCGGCCAGGTGCCCATCGGTGCCAGGATCAGATTCAGACTTGCGCAGAGTGACGAACAGGCCGGAAATGGGGCGCTGGGTGCGCCGGATGAGGAGAACGGGTAATGATCAGCAGAGTCCTCATTGCCAATCGGGGCGAGATCGCGGTGCGCATCGCACGCGGCTGCGCAGCCTACGGTGTGACATCCATCGCGGTGTACGCCGACCCCGATGCCGATGCGCTGCACGTGAGAAGCGCGGACGAGGCCTATGCGCTGCCAGGGGCGCGGCCTGCGGACACCTATCTCAACATCGCGGCACTCATCGAGGTGGCCAGGAAGGCACACGCCGATGCCGTGCACCCCGGCTACGGTTTCCTGTCCGAGAATGCAGACTTCGCCGAGGCGGTGATCGATGCCGGCATGACGTGGATCGGGCCGTCGCCGCGGACGATCAGCGATCTCGGTGACAAGTTGATGGCGCGCCGGCTGGCCATCGAGGCCGGCGTGCCCCTGGTACAGGGCACCGAAGGACCGGTCAGCAGCGGTGAAGAGGCGCTGGCCTTCGCCCAGGAGCACGGCCTGCCGATCGCCATCAAGGCCGCCTTCGGCGGCGGCGGACGCGGCATGAAGGTGGCCTGGCGTCTGGATGAAGTGATCGACCGCTACGACTCCGCGGTGCGCGAGTCGATTGCGGCCTTCGGCAGGCAGGAGTGCTTCGTCGAACAGTTTCTGCACCGTCCCCGCCATGTCGAGGTGCAGGTCATCGCCGACAACGACCACCATGTGGTGGTGCTGGGCACCAGGGACTGCTCGCTCCAGAGGCGCAACCAGAAGGTCGTCGAGGAGGCGCCCGCGCCCTTTCTCACCGACGAGCAGCGCCACTCGGTCGAGCGAGGTGCCGCCGCGGTCTGCGAGGCAGCCGGATATGTGAGTGCCGGAACTGTCGAATTCCTCATCGGAACCACCGGCGTCGTCTCCTTCCTCGAAGTGAACACCAGGTTGCAGGTGGAGCATCCGATCACCGAGATGACCTCCGGTGTCGACATTGTCCGCCAGCAGCTGCGGGTCGCCGATGGTCTGCCGTTGGAGATCACCGAGACGCCGCAGCCAAGTGGCCATGCCTTCGAGTTCCGGATCAATGCCGAGGATGCCGGGCGGGGCTTCCTGCCCTCACCGGGCAGGATCACCCGGTTCGACGCCCCGAGCGGCCCCGGGATCAGGCTGGAGTCGGGAGTGGTGGCGGGCAGCACGATCAGTGCACTGTACGACTCCCTGATGGCCAAGCTCGTGGTGTGGGGCCCGGACCGCGACGAGGCCCTGCGCAGGGCACGCCAGGCCCTGAAGGAGTTCTGCATCGAGGGCGTGCCGACGCTGCTGGACTTCGATCGGCAGATCGTGACCGATCCGGCATTCGTGGCGACCGGTCCGGACGACTTCGCGGTTCACACCACCTGGATCGAAACCGAATGCGCCTGGCTCGACGATCTGGTGCGGCCACTGGGCGAGTTTCCTGGTCTCGCCTTCGATGGCGCCGGTGAGGACGCATCCCAGGCACTCGCCCGTTCGTGGATCGAAATCGACGGGCGCCGGCTGCCCATCGGATTTCCGTCAGCTCTTGCAGCGAAGCTGGCCGGGCCCCTGATCGGCTCCGGTGCGAGGCTGTCGGCCGACCCGGCACCGGGGGACTCTGAGGCCTCCGCTGTCGAATCGGCTGAGGCCTCCGCGCAGGGACACCCCAGCGTGCCCGCACCCATCACCGGCACGATCGTGGTGTGGAAGGCCGACGATGGTGCACAGGTGCATGAGGGGGATGTCATCGCCGTGATGGAGGCGATGAAGATGGAAACCCCTGTTACAGCACCGGTCACGGGCATGCTCAAGATCTTGGTGCCAGCCGGCGGATCACCCTGCCGGGCAGGTGCGGCCATCGCCTCAATCGGCTGACCAGCCGAAGGGGCTGGCCAGCCCGCACCCACAGCGTCCGGCACCGGGTCATCCCTGCTCGGCGCCGCATTCGCGTCCTCGGCGGCGTCTGTAGACTGCGACCATGAGCACGGCCCCCCACATCGAGTCCACTTCAGGAAACGACGATCTGGACGGAGGGTCGCCGGAGCCGGATCGCTCGCTGCAGGCCAGTCAGCTGCGCAGCGATGTCATCGAAGCAGACCTCAAGGTCAACCCCGGGAAGTACCGCATCCTCACCGGCGATCGTCCCACCGGAAAGCTGCACATCGGGCATTACTTCGGGTCGATCAGCAATCGCGTCCGGCTGCAGAACCTCGGTGTCGAATCAATGCTCGTGATCGCCGACTACCAAGTGATCTACGACCGCGATGGTGTGGGAAATCTGCAGGAGAATGTGCTCAGCGGAGTCGCCGACTATCTCGCCAGTGGTATCGACCCGTCTCGCACCACGATCTTCACGCACTCATCGATACCGGCGCTCAACCAGCTGCTGCTGCCCTTCCTGAGCCTTGTCACTGAGTCGGAGCTGCACCGTAATCCGACGGTCAAGGACGAGCTGGAGCACACTCAGGGGCGCGCCATGAGTGGTCTCATGCTCACCTTCCCGGTGCACCAGGCGGCCGACATCCTGTTCTGCAAGGCCAACCTCGTGCCGGTGGGCAAGGACCAGCTGCCGCACATCGAGGTGACCAGGCTCATCGCACGCCGCTTCGACGAACGCTACGGACGAGCCGATCCGGCGCACCCGGTCTTCCCGGCCCCTGACGCGCTGCTCTCCGCCGCACCGCTCATCCTCGGACTGGACGGCACGAAGATGTCCAAGTCCCGGCACAACACGATCGAGATCTCGATGAGCGCCGACGAGACGGCCAAACTCATCAAGAAGGCCAAGACCGACGCCGACCGGCACATCACCTACGATCCGCAGAACCGCCCGGAGGTCTCCAATCTCGTGCTACTTGCTGCGCTGGCGAGGGGCGAGGAGCCCGAGGCAGTCGCTGAGCAGATCGGTGACGGTGGTGGCGGTGGCCTGAAGAAGACCTGCACCGAGGCCGTCAACGAACTGTTCGCTCCGATCAGGGCCCGTCGTGCCGAACTGGCCGGTGATGAGGGATATCTGCGTCAGGTGCTGCGCGAAGGCAATGAGCGGGCGAACGAGGTGGCCGACGCCACCTTGCACGATGTGCGCACCGCCATGTCGATGATCTATTGAGAGCCGGGGGTCAAGCGCTCGGGTGATCTGGCGGAGCAGACCCGGACGTGTGGGTCTCGGAAGTTCCGGGACATGAGCAATCCAGTGCGGATGTCCTACCGAACCCTGATACGACGCCGAACTGCAGCATCGAGGCCATCGGGCAGCCCTGGTCTCGGAGAACAGGGCTGCCCGATGGCTCTCACGCCTTCTCGGACTTCTGCCCGCTGTCAGACTTCTTCTCCACGGGCCGGCCGTTGTGAGTGCGGCGGCGCTTGCGGTGGCGACGCTGGCCATGCTCCTCGGTGGACGCCTTGGCAGCGCCATCGTGCTTGCCATGACGGTCCTCACGGGGCTCGTCATGATCGCCGTGACGACCGTCATGACGATCATGACGATGTCCGTGCTTGCTGTCCTTGGAGTGATGCCTGTCGTCGGAGTGCGAGTGCTCCTTGGGGTGTTCCGCTGCCTCCGCGGTGCGGCCCTTCGTGCCCTCGGCGATGTTCAGATCGCTGAACAGATTCGGGCTGGTCGAATAGGTCTCCACCGGCTCGAAGAAAGGCAGGTCGAGCGCCTTGTTGATGACCTTCCAGCGCGTCACGTCCTGCCAGTCCACCAGGGTGACGGCGATGCCGGTGCGTCCCGCCCGCCCGGTACGCCCGATTCGATGCACATACTGCTCGGGATCGTCCGGCACCTCGTAATTGATGACGTGGGTGACATCGTCGACGTCGATTCCCCGGGCAGCCACATCGGTGCACACCAGCACGTGTACCTTGCCGGCCTTGAATCGCTTCATCGTCTTCTCGCGCTGCACCTGGTTGAGGTCACCGTGCAGCGGTGCGACATCGAAGCCCCGGTCGGACAGTTCGTCGGTGAGCCGCTGCGCCGAACGCTTGGTGCGGGTGAAGATCATCATCCGGTGCATGTCATCGGACTGCAGGATCTTCCCGATGATCTCAGGCTTGTCCAGCGAGTGCGCCTGGTAGACGAACTGGGTGGTCTTCGGCACCGTCGCCTGGGCATCACGGCCCTCGGCGCGGATGTTGACCGGCTGGTTCAGCCTGCTGCGTGCCAGTGACATGATGACGGCCGGCATGGTGGCGCTGAACAGCAGCGTCTGACGGCTCGCCGGGGTCTGGTCGAAGAGGGCCTCGACATCGGGCAGGAAGCCCAGGTCGAGCATTTCGTCCGCCTCATCCAGCACGGCAACGCCCACATGGGACAGGTCGAGATCATGGCGGTGGGCCAGGTCGAGCAGACGCCCCGGGGTGCCCACGACAACGTCGACACCCTTTGCCAACGCATCGAGCTGATCGTCGTAGCTGACACCGCCATAGATGGTGAGCACCCTGGCGCCACGCACCTTCGCAGCCGTGGCGATGTCGTTGCCGACCTGCGAGGCCAGCTCTCGGGTCGGGGTCATCACCAGCGCCTGGGGCTTGCCAGGTGCAGGAAGTTCGCCGAATCCCTCATCGCCGGACAGCACGATGTGCTCCAGAATCGGGATGCCGAAGGCAAGCGTCTTCCCGGTGCCGGTGCGAGCCTGCCCGATCATGTCCACGCCGGTGAGCGCGATCGGGATGGCCATCTCCTGGATGGGGAAGGGATGCTCGATGCCCTCGTCCCTGAGGGCGGTGACGATCGCGGAATTGACGCCGAGGTCGGCGAAGGTGGGCTTCTCCGTTTCGGTGGCTCCGGATTCAGTGTTCGGAAGCGTCATGAATTCAGTTCTCCAGCTCCCGCGTCGAAGCGGGGGACAAAGTCTCGGTATCGTCGCATCCCTGTCACGCCGCACAGAACCAGGACGCGCACCCGTGAGGGTCGCATGCGAGATCCGTCGGCGTCGGCCCATGACCACCGCGGAAGCGGCGCGGGCGCACACGTTGGGCGCAACGACACGGACGCACGGTTGTGCGCCCGGGCCAGTCTAGCGGTAGGCCGGTCCTGGGCTGGAATGCCGAGCCGGACCGGTAGCCTTGCCCCGTGAGCGAGCAGAATCCTGTGAATCAGTCCTCCGCACCCCTCGATGACTCGTCGAGCCAGCCGGGGCGGGCCCCCTTGGGCATGCCGGCCGGTGGCCGGGAGCTGCTGGGCTTCGTGGCGCAGGGCGATCTTGTGGACTTCGAAATGCTCGCCTCCTCGGGCACCATGGCGCCCAGCCTGGACGAACGGCTCACGGTCGCCGAGTTGGCTGCGGCGCAATTCGACCGTTTTGAACGAATCAGCGATGAATTGCACCTTCAGGGCATCGCCATTGATGAGTGCCTGGAGCCTTTTCGCGAGGCTGTCGACAGCTTCGCACGGGCCACGCAACCGGCCAACTGGCTGATGGCGCAATTCAGGGCGCTTCTGGTGACAGGCCTGCGCGCCGATTTTTCCGCCCGTCTGGCGCCGAAACTGCCGGAAGGCATCGCGCAGCTGCTCGCGCCGGGCCCCGCCGCATGGCAGACCACCGATTTCGCAAGCCGAACGGTCCAGAACGGGATCGACGCGAATCCAGACATCGCAGGCCCACTGGCTCTTTTCGGCCGCCGGCTCGCGGCTGAAGCGGTGGGTCAGTGCCAGCGAATCGCTGCTCGCGAAACCGATCTGACTCGGTTGATCGCGCAGAGCCTGGGATCTGGAAGCACACAGGATTCCAGCGAACTCGACGACCTCGGCGCGATGAGCGCACTGCTGGAAGAACTCATGGACGGTCATGCCCGCCGGATGGCCCGGCTCGGCCTGGGCGTCTGAGCGGAGCAACAGGGCCGGGGGGGGGGGCTGGCGGCACGGGGGCCGGCCGGAAGACCGCCACCACGACCCACCACCACGCCCGGAGGGGAG
>NZ_JBDNTB010000004.1:0-17731 GCF_047719395.1 Propionibacterium sp. | reverse complement strand
GGGCGCCCGGGTATTTGTTTAAACCGCCCCGGGCCCGCCCCGCGGGGGGCCCGGGGGGGGCGGGGGCGGGTGCCGCCCCAACCGGGGGGGGCCCCCCGGGGGGGGGGGGGCCCCCGCCAGTTCACAGCGACCCGAAACCGACCTTGCGGGAGTGTTCCTGACCCACCTGGATGTAGGCGATCCTGGCGACCGGAATGATCAGTTCGCCGCCCTTGGTGTCGGTGAGGGTGAGCACGCCTTCGTCCTCCGAAAAAGCCTTGTCGAGGGCGGTCTTGAGTTCCTCGCGCTTCTGGTCGGTCTCCACTGCCAGCTCGCGGTTGATGTTCTCGATACCAATCTTGATGTCCACGAGACCAACCTACCCAAGAAAATCGGTGCTCCAGCATGTCTGGGTTCAACCGAGGGCATTGATCCCCTGGATCTCAGCCCGCCTTCTCGGCAGGCGCGGCGACCGCAGCCGGTTCGGCCCTGACCAGGCCCACAGTGATGTTGTCGTGCCCGCCCCGGCCATTTGCCCAGTCGATGAGTTCGCTCGCCATCGCTTCGGCGGTGAGTTCACCGGGCTGGGGGAGTTCGTCCCAGATCGCTCGCAGGTCCTCAGGAGAGGATGCGTAGTTCCACAGTCCATCGCTGCACACCAGCAGCCATCCGGGGCCGGCAACCCGGAAACCACCCAGCTGGGGTTGAAGATCCGGTGCGTTGGGGCCCAGCCACTTGGTGATCGCATGGGCCTGGCTGCTGGCTTCGGCGACGTCTCGTGTGACGCCCAGCTCGATGCTGAGCTGCGCCATGGAATCGTCGGTGGTCAGCATCAGATTCGTTCCGTCATCGCCGAACCAGTAGGCGCGCGAATCGCCCATATTTGCCACGACCACCAAATCCTTGTGGACAAGGGCAAGAACGAGCGTGCATGCATAACCGTCGGTGTCATCACCAGCTGCTTCGACGATCGACTCATTCGCCACGAGGACGGCACGGCGCATTGCCTCGGCAAGATCGCCGGGCTGATCGTGGTGGTCGTGGTCGGTCAACATGCTGATGAGTGTGTCGGTGGCACGATCAACGGCGAGCTGACTCGCGACGTCAGAATGCGGGGAAGTCGACACGCCGTCGGAGACGGCGACGATGGCACTGCGATGAGTGCTCGAGGATGTTGCGGCGATTGCGAGGGCATCCTGATTGGGCGACGATTTCGACCCGACATGGGTCGCACCGCCCGCCCACGATGTCGGGCCGCGGCGCACATCGTCACGGTCGATGGTGCCTGGGTTGTCGCCAGGCTGTTGGCTGGTCATCTGTGTTCCTTGGTTGCCCGGTTGGTGCTATCAAGCCCGCCACGAAGCCCCGTCATGGAAAGGATATGTCTCACCCCAGTCTCAGAACGAACTTGATCCAGGATGAAGTCGCTTGGAAACGTCGCGAATAGCGCTACGTGCGAGTAGATCCGGGCACGAGTTGGTCCGGACACGGGAGAGAATTCCCGACGCAGCGAACAAGCGCTCACGCGACCAAGGCTGCTGCGGCAGCACTCACAGCGTTGCTGTACGCAGCTGCGAGTCGCAGAGTGGTGAGGCCTGGATGCCAATCATCGGGAGGGACTACCGGCAGATTTCCGGGGCAGATTGCCGGGCGGGTTGACATCGTGAGGGGCCCCACCACGCGATGGGGCCCCTCACGACTTTCAGCTGGTTGGTCAGCCGATCAGCTTGACGTGTTCTGCCTGCTGGCCCTTCGGGCCCTGTGCAACGTCGAACTCAACCTTCTGCCCCTCGTCCAAGGAACGGAAACCCGTGGCGTCGATCGCGGAATAGTGAACAAAAACGTCGTCACTCGATCCGTCGACGGCGATGAAACCGTAACCCTTCTCCGCGTTGAACCACTTAACGGTTCCGGTGGCCATGTGAACTCCCTCTTACCTACTCACTGCCGGATCGCACCTCACGACCCGCTGCTCATGTCAGCGCGCCCGAAGGTGCCAACCGTGCCACGACCCGCCCCAGACTCTTACCACTGAATACGTGCCCTGCAAGAACAGTGCCTTTAGCTTTTCATAACGTGCCGACATTGGAAAGGATCAGTGAGATTTGCTGGCTGCAGAGACGTCGAACTCCGTCAATGCGCGCTGATTGGTGGGCAGTCTGATTGGCCATAGACCTTCAGATTGGCCGTCGAATTGCGCGTATGCGGCCGACGGCCGGAATTGCCACGGGAAGGCAGCTCAGAATTGTCAGTGCCGGATGCTTGCATGGTGACCATGTCAGTGCAGTTGTCCGTGCAGCAGCGGGCCTTCCTCGATGCTGCGGCCGTGCCCGGTGCAGCCGTGATGGGCGTGGGTGGCCCCGGTACGGGCAAGACCACCGCCTTGATCGAGGCAGTGGTGGCCCGAGTCGAAGGCGGGGTGGGGCTGGACCGTCTGGTCGTGCTCACCTGGTCCCGCCCGGAGGCGCAGCGGCTGCGTCATGCGGTGATCTCCAGGTTGGGGCGCAGTCAGCTGGCCCCTGTCATCACCACGGTGCCCGGCTGGTGTCTGGCCCTGCAGTCGCGATATGGCCTTCGGGACGCGTTCGGTGAACTGCCTCGATTGCTTACCGGACCTGAACAGGATCTGCAGGTGAGAGAGCTTCTCGATGCTGCAGGACGACGGCCGTGGCCCCAGTCATTGAGGGCTGCCGTGGGTACCGCCGCGTTTGCCCAGCAGATTCGTACAGGACTGGCCAGAGCCCGTCAGCACGGCATGGACCCAGACGATGTCGAGCTCGCCGCCCGCCAGACAGGCCGGCCTGAGTGGCTGGGTGTGGCCCAGTTCTTCGAGCAATATCTCGACGTTCTCGATGCGGAACACGCCTGGGACTACGCCGAACTGGTGCACAGAACCCGCCTGCTCGTGCTCGACGAGTCGGTGGCATCTGCACTGGCGCGAGATGTGTCAGGACTGTTCTGCGACGAATTCGCCGAATGCGATCCTGCCCAGATCGGACTTCTCGCGCAGGTGCACCGGCTCGGAATTCCTGTGGCGGTCATGGCAGATCCGCAGACCTCGGTCTTCGGTTTCCGCGGCGCGGATCCGAGGGCCGCCGCTGATTTCGAGTCACGATTTGCAGCTGCCGGGTTGCCCGTACCGGTGCGGGTGGGTTTTTCCAGTCAGCTGCGCAGTGCGCCCGGCATTGTCATAGGGGTGCGCAGACTGCTGGCCCGGCTGCCGCTGGCAGGCTCGACACTGCCGATGCCACCGGAGGCACTCTCACCGGACGACGAGCCTGTGCGCGTCCGCTGGCATCAGCACGACAGCGCGACGGATCAGGCCGAGGCCGTGGCGAGTGAACTGCGGGAAGCACGGCTCAGAGGCTTCGACTGGTCCGAACAGGCCGTCATCTGTCGCTCGGGCAAGGGTCGGCTCGCTGCGCTGGGCGCTTCGTTGTCCAATATGGATGTGCCCGTCGAGGTCGCCGGTGACGAGATCGCACTGGCCGAGCAGGCCTGTGTCGCGGTGCTCATCGAGGCCCTCGGCGTGTGCCTTGCACTGGCAGATCACCAATCTCCAGATCCCGAAGTTCTTGTGTCACTGCTGGCATCCCCGCTGTGCGGTCTGGACCCAGCTGCGTTGCGCCGACTCGGGCAGCGACTGTGGGTAGCCCAACCTGGAGTGAGCGTTGCAACTGGCGAGCAACTGGTCGTACGCGCTCTGAGTGAGGCGATTGAGGCCGCCGCGCCCTCACATTCTCGGCATGCCACTTCACCGTCGGCAGTTGCGCAGGCCGTTGAGGTGCCACCGCACCCGGCAACGGTCACGACACAGCAAAGGCCCAGCGGTTCACCGCCTGATGTGCAAGACGTGGAACTCGGTGCCGTGCAGCAGTTGGGTTTCCTGCTCGGCGCGACTGCGCGAGACATTGAACGGGGGCGCGCTGGATACGACGTCTTGTGGCAGTTGTGGCACAGCACCGGGTGGCCGGATCGGCTGCGCACCGATGCGCTGTCCAGCGGAACTGCTGCCACGGCGGCAGGTAAGGATCTTGATGCGATCTGCGCCTTGTTCGACCTGGCCTCCCGTCATGTCGAGCTCACCGGTCAGCGTGGTGCGCGCACGCTCATCGCGTTGGTGGAGGGCCAGGAGATCCCTGGCGATGTGGCACGCGAGTCCGATCCACACGGCCGCGGCGTGCGCGTGCTCACCGCTCATCGTGCCCGCGGTCAGGAGTGGCGCAAGGTGGTCATTGTCGACGCCACCGAGGGCTCCTGGCCGGGCCCTCGCCGTAGTGAGGGGCTCATCGGCGCCTCGATGATCGGAGACGATCTGGACGGCCCGACGGGTATGGGGCCTTCCTCCACGGCAGCTTCCTGGGTGCAACAGGAGCGTAGATTGTTCGCACTCGCAGCCAGCCGGGCCTGCGAGGAACTCAGCATTCACGCTGTGTGCGGCACCGGAGAGGAACAACAGCAGGTGTCACGATTCGTCACCGAAATGAGTGCCGAGCTGTCTCCGGTCAGCGTGTCGGGCGCCGGTCCCCGCACTCTCGACAGCCTCGTCGGGGAACTGCGGCGGGTCACCGTCGATGTGCAGGCCTCCAGCAGCTTGCGTGAGGCTGCGGTGGCCCAACTGGCCGTTCTCGCCGCGCAGCGTGATGACAGGGGCCAACCGCTGGTGCCAGCCGCCGACCCGGACCAGTGGTGGGGAATCGCTTCCCGGGGAGTTCAGCCGTCCGGTGCCTCGGTGCTTGCTCGCAGTCCCAAGGCCTGCGACGGATCCGGTGGGGCACCGATCAGTTTGCCCGTCACAGGGTTGGAACGGATTTCACGCTGTCCACGGGCATGGTTCCTCGATGCGCGGGCGGCGGGAGCAGCGCCGGCCGGCCCGGCGGCCGGCATCGGTTCGCTGGTGCACCTGCTGGCCGAGAAGCAGGTGAGTGAAGGTCTGTCACCCGAGGCGATGCACGACTGCGTGGATGACTTCTGGCCGCAGTTGCGATTCGATGCGGCGTGGGTGGCCGACCAGCAGAAGAAGGCCTGTCACGACATGGTGGACAGGCTGATCGCATGGAGTCTTGGTGAGAGTCACAGGCAGGTGCTGGGGGCCGAAATCAGGATTCGGTACCAGCTCAACCTTGGCGAGGATGCAGTGGAGCTGATCGGCACCATAGATCGTCTTGAACGCGAATCCGGCAGTGGGAGACTCCACATCGTCGATTTCAAGACGGGAAACCGGGCGTCCACCGCCCATGATGCAGCGCTGAATGTACAGCTGGCCTGCTACCAACTGGCTGTGGCAGGCGGTGCCTGCGAGCAGTTGACCGGTTCCTCGCCCGAGGTGGCAGGTGCTGAACTGGTGTATCTGAGGGTCCCGGCGTCGGCCAAGCAGCCCAACATGCCGAAGGTCATCCCCCAGCCGAACCTGGAGGCCCATCCCCATCTGCCCGATGGGCCTTCCGACAGCAGTGCCGGCGGCCCGACCTGGTTGCACGACCTGGCACGCGAAGCCGTGGGGTGCATCCGTACCGGGCAGTACCCGGCACTCAGGAACCGTGGCTGCAGCTACTGCCCGCACCGCTCGGACTGCCCCGCCTGGGCTGGCCTGGGAGACCAGTCATGACCGCGAATGGCGCCACGTCCGGGCAACGGATCTGCACGGCTGAACAGCTCCGCGAGTTGCTCGGCGTGCCCTTTTCCGAAGAGCAGATCGCCGCGATCACCGCTCCCATGGCCCCCGGGGTCATCATCGCCGGTGCCGGTACCGGCAAAACAACAGTCATGGCGGCGCGCGTCGTGTGGTTGGTCGCGTCAAGGGCCGTGACTCCTGCCCAGGTGCTCGGGCTCACCTTCACCAGAAAGGCTGCCGCGGAACTCTCCCAGCGCATCGCTCAGGCTCTCGCGAAGATTCCCGAGGGAGCGGAGGTCTACTCGTCGTCGGATGAGGATTGGCAGGATGTGCTCACCTATGACGCCTTCGCGGCGCGCCTGGTCAACGACCATGCACCGAGAATCGGTGTGGATCCACCCGGACGCATCCTCAATGAAGCCTCCCGCTTCCGGCTCGCCTCCCAGGTGGTGGCGAGGGCGCGAGGCGCCTGGGACGTGCTGTCCGGATTGTCACCTGCCACGCTCGTGAGACGGTTGCTCGATCTGGACTCCAACCTCGCCCAGCACCTGGTCAGCATCGATCAGCTCGAAGAATTCACTGCGGCCCACATCGTTGAACTGGATGCAGCCGAGCCCACCAAGCAGGGAAAGCCCTATGCCAAGATAGTTGCAGCACGCGACCAGGCCAGAGCACGCATCGAACTGTTGGGACTCGTCGAGGAGTATCGGAGAGCCAAGGACAAGATCGGCGCCGTCGAGTTCGCCGACCAGATGGCGCTGGCAGCACAGATCGCCAGCGACGTTCCACAGGTCTGCGCCATGCTACGAGAGCAATACAAGGTGGTGCTGCTCGACGAATACCAGGACACCTCGACGGCGCAGGCACTGATGCTGTCCGGCCTGTTCTCCGGCTCAGCACCAGAAGCGGGGCGCGGCCATGCAGTCACTGCCGTCGGCGACCCCTATCAGGGCATCTACGGCTGGCGTGGTGCCTCGGCGGCCAATATGGCCGAGTTCCCACATCTGTTCCCCGCTGCCGACGGAAGTGCTGCTCCGGCATTCTCGCTCACCCTCAACCGGCGAAGTGGGACGGCCATACTGGACGCCGCCAATACCTTGGCCGCAGACCTGGTGGACGATCCGGCCATGCCCGGCGGCCAAGCCGGACAGGTCGCCCTGAAAGCGGCGGATCTGTCGAAATCGGCTGAGATCGTGGCTGCCGGTTTCGACACCGACGGACAGGAACTGGACTGGATCGCCGATGACATCCTGGCCCGCGGGGGCGACGGCGGTTGGGGGCAGATTGCCGTGCTTGCACGGCGCAATGCGACTCTGCCGCAGCTCCACGAGCGCCTGGTGGACCGCGAGATCCCTGTGGAGATCGTCGGCCTCGGTGGCCTGCTGCGGCTTGAACCGATTCGCGAAATCGTGTCCGTACTGCGCTTGCTGGACGATGACACGGACAACAGCGCACTCGTCCAGCTCCTGCGATCACGGCGATGGAACCTCGGCCTGGATGATCTCGAGGCGCTCGGCGATGCCGCGAAGAAGGCTGCCACCGGGCCTCGGCGATTCCGGCCCCCCGCGGCAATGGACGCATCCGCGGAGCCGTCCGAGCAATCCCCGAAGTCGACGCCGGCAGCATCGCTGGAGGAACTCGGGGAGCAGCTGTCGAGATCCTCGGTGTGCCTCATGGATGTGCTGACTGGCTCAGTTCCGGGACTGTCAGCCGAGGGCACTCGAAGGCTACGTCGTTGCCGCAACAGGCTCGCCCGGCTCCACCGGCTGTCCGGCCGGCCGCTTCGCGAGCTCGTCTCGGCGGTAGTCGCCTCGCTGGGGGTATCGGCGGAGTTGCAGGCCGACGCGCGAATGGTCGCCCAGGATCGCCGCCGGCAGGTTTCCCGCTTTCTCGACCTCGTGGAGGAGTTCACCGATCTGGACGGCACGGCCCGGCTGGACGGTTTTCTGGCCTATCTGGCTGCGGAGTCCGAGCTGGATGACGACATGGAGCAGGCCATGAATGTGGCCTCGGATTCGGTGAAATTGCTCACCGTGCATCGCGCCAAGGGCCTCGAATGGAACACTGTCTACCTTCCCGGCCTTGTCGAGGGCACATTTCCCGCGCCCAATCGTGGGGACAACTGGTTGACCGGCCCCCAGCTGCTCCCGGCCCCGCTGCGCGGTGACGCGGGGAGTATTCCCCAACTACGTGAAGTGTCCAATTCCGGCATCGCCGACTACGCCACCCAGCTGCGCCAGGCCGCCAGATTCGCCGAGGACAGGCTTGCCTATGTGGCCGCTACCCGCGCCAAGTCTGTGCTGGTGGCCACCTCCCATGTCTGGACGGCCGGTCTGAAGAAACCGGTGAAGCAGAGCGACTACTACCGACGGCTCGCCGAGTACGCGGCCGAGATGGGGAATGTGCGCCACGAACCCGGACCACCGGCCGACTCGAATCCACTCGGTGAGATACCCGCCGGCGTCATCTGGCCACAGCCGGACGATGCAGAGCACCAGGAACTGCTCAGTTCTGCTGCGGATGCGGTGAGGGCCGCACAGGTCAGTGGTGAGGCATCGACGGTCACGGAGTCAGCATCCTCGCTGGAAGCCCATCGCTTCGAATTGACCGCAGATGAGGAATCAATGGTGAGGCACTGGGCGACGGAGGCACGGCGGCTGTCCCAACTGGAACGTGTCCAACGTCGCCACGGCAGTCCTGCATTGCCGGGCTCGCTGTCGGCGAGTGCAGTGGTGGAATCCCAGCGCAACCCCCGGGCATTCCTGGAGACGCTGGCCCGTCCGATGCCCCGACGCGCCAGCGTCGGGGCAGGCGTGGGAACCCGATTCCACGAATGGCTGGAACTCCGCTTCGCCACCCAGAGGAGCACTCTCACCCAGGACCGGCTCGATGATGACCCGCTGGCCACTGAAATCGAGGGCACCGCCCACGACGCGGAGGCCGAAGTGCGGTTGGCGAAACTGAAGAAGCGCTTCGACCAGGGCCCTTACGCCGATCGTCAGCCCATCGCCGTCGAGGTGCCCTTCGTGCTGGTGCTGGGAGGCCGCCAAATCCGGGGACGCATCGATGCCGTCTACCGGCTCGACGGCACCGACGGTTTCGACTACCAGGTGGTGGACTGGAAGACATACGACTCCGCAGCGGACCCGCTGCAGCTTGCCTTGTACCGGCAGGCGTGGGCAGAGATCAACTCAGTGCCCCCCGAGCGAGTGGATGCGGTGTTCTGCCACGTGATGAGTGGTGCGGTGGAACGTCCCGAACTGCTGCCGGGCGAAGACGCGCTGGTCCGCGTCACGGCAGGCCTGTCCGGCCTCGCCGGCACGAATTCTGAGCCTTCCTCAACCACGCATCAGTTCCGCGACCACTTGGGAACGGATATCACACACCAGTCCGATATCAACTCTGATGACACTGCACAAACATGATCTTGCGGGGAAGCATCGGCATCCGAGAACTGCTCGCGGCGAGGTCAACAGGCCACCGGCTAGCGTTGGGCCATGCCCACTTCGCCCCGAGACCTCACCTGGCAGCTGAACGGCTGGGAGGAACCAGCCTTGCTCGACCACGCCGGAGTGATGCGGGGCGCCCCTGAGGTGCTCGCGAAGCTGTGGTGCACCCCGGGCAGCCGGCTGCTCGTGATCGACCAGCAGGGGCGCTTCGACCCCGAACCCTTCGGCCAGCCGATCCCGGCCGACGCCGAGCCATATCCGGCAGAGGCAACGGTCTTTCTCGGTCTGCTGCGGGGTGTGGCCTGGTTCGCCCGTCGCGGCACGGGGGAGCGCGCCTGCACGGTACGTGAAAGTTCCCTGGATCCCGGCCAGCGGCAGGTCGCGGTGGCCGCCATCGCGGTACTGAACTGGTACCGGAACAACCAGTATTGCGTCGTCTGCGGCGGACAGCTGACCCGCACCAGGGGCGGCTATTCCGCGGTGTGCACGAATTGCGGCAGAGAGACCTTCCCGCGCACAGATCCTGCTGTCATCTGCGGCGTACGGGACCCCGACAACCGGCTCTTCCTGGCCCACCAGGCAACCTGGCCGGCTCATCGGGTGTCCATCCTCGCTGGCTTCATCGAAGCCGGTGAGAGTGCAGAACAGGCTGTGCACCGAGAGATCCAGGAGGAGGCCTCGCTGCGGCTGACCGGGCTGCACTATCTCGGTTCCCAGCCCTGGCCGATGCCCCGCTCGCTGATGTTCAGCTATGTCGCGACCAGCAACGACGCGGGCCAGGTGGACGGCGATGAACTCGCCTGGGGCCACTGGTACACCCGCGATGAGGTGCGTAGACGTGTGGCCGGTGGGCAGCTGGAGCTTCCGGCGGGCTCATCGGTGGGTCACCACATCATCTCCTTGTGGCTGGACGGCCGGCTGCCCGAGCCGATCAGCGGGTGAGCTGAGATCTCAGTCGCTCGGTGAGACCACTGGCCCGCCGTGCGGGAGTGACCACGGCTCTCTCCAAGGATTCTTTGGGCCCGATGATTTCGACGCTGTGACGTGCTCTGGTGATGGCGGTGTACAGCAGCTCGCGGGTGAGCAGCGGCGAATCAGGACCGGGCAGGATCAGCGTGAGCGAGTCGAACTGGCTGCCCTGAGACTTGTGCACCGTCATCGCGAACATGGTCTCCACTTGGTCGAGCAAGAACCGCGGATAGCTCCTGCCACTGCTCATCGCAGCGCGCAGCCCGTCAGGGGTCTGCAGGACCACCCCGGTGTCACCATTGCTCAGTCCGATTTCGGCGATGTTCGTGGTCGCAAGCAGCGGGCAGCCGACGAACCAGTCCCAGTCCTGCGCATGCCCGCTGACACCGCGCTGCACGCGTTCGGCCATCGCAGACCACCGCGCCACCCCGTACGGGCCTGTTCGATGGGCACAGAGCAGTCGGTGCGAGTCGAGCACCTCACTGGCTTTCTGCGCATCGCCGCGTGTGGCCGCGGCGTGAATCGCGGAAGCCTGGATGAGCATCCGGGTGCGCAATCGGGAAAGGTCGGTCAGATCGAGCAGTGCAGGATCGCAGTCGACGAATCGGAGGGGTGCGTCGCCGACAACTGAGCCGGCGGTGGATCCGGTGGCAACCGATTGCATCTTCGCCAGCACTGCCGGGGGATCCCCGCGGCGCACCAGATCGGCGAGATCGGCGATCTGGTGGTCGGAGCGGAAATTGTGACGAAGGTGCAGCACCGCTGAGGTGCCGGGATCGGGCCCAGGCAGTTCGGCGGCACAGATGTCTGCCAGCACGGCACCGGCATCCACAGGCGTGAGCTGGTCCGGATCGCCGACCATGATCAGCTGAGTGTGTGCAGGCAGCGCCTCCAGCAGACGCGCCATCAGGCTGAGCGAGACCATGGACATCTCGTCCACCACCACCAGGTCATAGGGCAGCAGATTCCCGGTGCCATAACGGGGGGCCCGTCCGGGGCGGGCACCCAGGAGACGGTGCAGGGTCACGGCGTGCACGGTGTCCATGCCCAGCCGCTCATGCACAGGGGCGATGTCAAGGGCCTGGCCGAGCCGCGCCGCAGCCTTGCCGGTGGGTGCGGCGAGCGCGATCCGGAGATTGCGGCCGCGTGCGGAGAACTGATCTGCGATGGTGAGCACCAGACGCGCGACAGTGGTGGTCTTGCCCGTACCCGGGCCGCCTGCGATGACGCTGGTGCGAGCCCGTGCTGCCGTTCGAACGGCGTTGCGCTGGTCGATCTCACGGGGATCGGCACCGAACCAGTGGTCAAGGCTCGAGGCGAGCACCCGTTCGTCGGCATCGGCTGCCGATCCGCAGCGCGATGGCAGCAGTTTCGTGATCGACTCTTGGTCGCACCAGTACCGCTCCAGGTAGACGGACCCGTCCACCAGGCGCAACGGACGCGTGTTCGGGGGAGTGCGCTCGTCACCGACAAGCGCGGACCCCTCGAGTGCGGCGATCCATTCCGATTCAGCGGGCCACGGCAAACCATCGAGGATGTCGCGCAGTGGCAGGCCGGCGTCGTCCTCACGGTGAGCGAAGGCAGCCGCAAGAGTCCTCACCTGGGCCAGCGGCAGGCACACCGATCCTGCCCGCAGTGCACGGACAGCGAGCGCCGCGGCCAGGCCGACACGCTCGTCGTGTTCACCGCAGGTTCTGGTGAGCATGAGCGCCGCGTGGACATCTGGCGCCGACACCAGGCGAGCATCCGTGAACTCGGCAACCAGGCCACGCGCCGACACGACTCGGCCGTCGGTGGTCATGACGGGTCACCCCCGGCGAGCAGCTGCGAGGCCGCCTCAATGAATTCGGGATGGGGATGCCAGCTGAACACGCCCGTTTGACTGGCGCCGTGTGCAGGACCGGGACCGGACATTCCTCGTACGAACAGATAGCCGACTCCACCCAAGTGCAATTCGGGCCGGTACCCAGGCAGCCGTTGGCGAAGGTATCGATGCGTCGCGATGCTGTAGAGCAGCGCCTGGAGAGGATAGTGGGCCGCGATCATTGCGCGAGCCATCGCCCGGCTCGTGTAGTGGCGGGGTGCCAGGGTTTCACCCGCCGCAGTGGGAAGCCGATTCGTCTTGTAGTCGAGCACTACGAATCGGGACTGGTCCGAGGCGACCGGCCGGTCCGATCCTAGGGGTGAGCCCTGCGGCACCCGCAGCAGTACATCGATGGATCCCGTCAGGAATCCGGCAAGCGCCTGGTCTGCTCCCGGCGTGGCGGCGAGCACAGCGCCGTACCCGGACAGTGGATCCTCCGGTGGCACCAGCAGAGGATCAGACCACAGTTTGGCCAGGTCTTTGAGGTGGTGTCGTGCACCGGAATTGCCCAAGGGCATCTCGAACTCCATCTCAGCCAGTCTGTTGGCGGCCCCGAGATCTGCCAGTGACAGCCCATCGGTCAGTCCTGCAAGCGGTGTGCGCAGCACGGTGAGCAATCCGGCGGCGAGGGCGTCGGCATCCAGCTCGGCCACCGGCCACTGTGCGAGCATGGTGGCGGCGCAGTCGCGCAGTTCCTGCTCGACACCAGGAGACGCCGGATCGACCTGCTCCAGGATCGAATGCACAAGAGATCCGAATTGGGTGCCGCCTGGCAGACTGGCCAGGCCGGGCCGAAGAGAATCGGCATCCGCATCGACGATTTGGCCTGCGGCGGGGTCAACAGCCATGTCTGCGGCGCCCAATTCGGGCTCGTCGTCCCCGCCCGGCACCGGAGCATCCTGGTGGGCGCCAGCGGTCAGGCCCGTGTACGACGTGCGGGCCCACTGCCGGTCGATGTGGTCGTGGAAGTGCCGCACGGCGAGAGGCCCGCTGGTCGGTCTGTCGAGGACGACCAGGGGCCCCGGCCCGGGCCGGGGCACCGAGACAACCTCGACGCAGCTGCGGTCCAGCGGCCAGGACTGGGGATTCCGGCCTCCGGGGCATCGTGATGGTGGCGCCTCCCCGTCGGCACATCGTGCGCTCACCAGCCGGTGCAATGGCGAGCAATCGGTGTTGTAACGAGTGTTGGTCCACCAGGCGAGAATCCTGCTCTGCGCACGGGTGGCAGCGACATAGAGCAGCCGCAGATCTTCGGCCTGTTCCTCGGCGAGCTTGGCTGCGTCGCGGCTGGGTTCCAGATCGCCGAAGATGTCGAGGACCAGCTTGCCATTGTCGTGCACGAGTGTGCGCCGCCGTCTGCTCTCGGGGTCGGTGGACACATAACGATCTGCCATGTCGGGGAGTGCGACCACCGGGAACTGAAGGCCCTTGGCCTTGTGAACGGTCATGATGGAGACCGCGGGCAGGTCCGTCTCGAGCCTGCGGACAGCCTCGTCGTCCTGATGGTCTCCTGCCGCCTCGATCTGCGAGTACAGCCACTCGCGCAGCCCGGTGAGGTCGAGCCCGCCATCATGAGCTGCCTCGTCGAGCCGCTCGGTGAGATGACGCAGATCGGTGAGGGTGCGCTGACCAGTGTTCGGCTGTGCGAGCAGCCTGGTCTCCAGGCCGGTGCGCACGCGAAGCACTTCGAACGCTCCCGCCGGGCCCTGGGTACGCAGCGTGACACGAAGCATTTTGACCAGGCCCATCAACTCGTCCTGGTCGACATCTGTCGCGGTGGCGAGCCGATCGGGGGACCAGCCCACCATGGCAGTGGTCGACAACTGGAGCAGTCTCGACACCTGTGGTTCCAGCGCTGCGTCGAGCACGGCAAGCCAATCCTTCGCCGCGACGGAGGCGAAGATCCCCTCGCCCCCGGTGAAAACTGCGGGTATTCCGGCGCCTGTCAATGCCCGCAGAATCGCCTGTCCGGTGGCTCGCCGACGCACCAGCACAGCCAGGTCGGCGGGTTTCAGCGTTCGCCACTTGTGGTTGTCCTCGATTTCGGCGTCGTTCAGAAGCGAGCTGAAGGTACGCACGAGATCGGCACAGACGGTTTTTCGCGCCTGGTCAGCGCGCAATGTGCGCTCTGGGCACATGGCCCGGATCTGGACGGCAGGAGCCGTGCGCTCCGACCCGCTGGGCCGCAGCCGGGCAGCGGTGTGGCGGGACTGCACCGGGGAGAGCCGGATCTCCTGACCTCCGGCGCCCAGTCCTGCGGTTCCGAAAACGGCGGACACGCCCTGGATGACGCCTGGATCGGACCGGTGGTTGCACGCCAGGGTGAAGCGGTGGTCGGCTTGCGTGGTGGCGTCCAGATAGGCCTGCACATCTGCCCCTCTGAAACCGTAGATGGCCTGTTTGGGGTCACCCACCACCACGAGACGCGTCCTGTGGTGGAAGGCGCGTTGCAGGATTGTCCATTGGGCCGGATCTGTGTCCTGGAACTCATCCACCATCACCACGTCGAAACGCGCGGCGAGCGTGCGGGCAGCCATCTCCCCGGTGCTCGGATCGGTCAAGGCGGCCACCACTCGCTGAACCATGTCGTCGAAGCTGTGCACGCGAAGGCGGCGGGCCCGTTCGGCAGCGTCTCGGCGGATGCGGCTGGCAAATTCCATCCTGGTGCGGGCGGCTTCGTTTCCGGCCGGCGCGGCAAGCAGCGGCAGGCCCTGGTGCTGCAGTATTTGTTCGCCCATCCGCAAGGCATCTCGATGGGGCAGCAGGGGGGAGCCTGTCATGCCCGTCGCGACCAGGGCGTCGTCAATGGCATGGCGATTGAGATCGGCAATCAGCTGCTCGGAGTGGACGTCGTCGTCGTGGTCGACCAGTTGGCCGAGTTCGTCGAGCAGCCGTGCGCAGAACTCATGGGTGGTCGCTATCGTCGCCCGACCGAAATCGCCGAGCGCATCGTCCAGGCGGGTGAGTCTGCTGTTCAGCAATTCCTGCGGCCCTTCACACAGGCGGGCGATGACCTCGTCGAACTCGCCAGCAGATGTTCGGGGGCGTTGGGGAGAAGCATCACCGCCCGCCGGATGGGCTGCATCTGTGCAGTCATCGGTGCAGCCGGCCGCGACGGCCTGTTGGAGCGCGCTGCGGCTCAGCTGGAGGCGTTCGTGCACCCGCGAGCGCAGTTCCAGGCTGGCCGAGCGCGCGAAGGTGACGAGCATCACCTTGTCGATGGTGGTGACCCCCTCGGCGATCAACCGCACGGTGGCTGCCGCGAGTGCGAAGGTCTTTCCGGTACCCGCGCTCGCTTCGAGCACCGTTGTTCCCTCGGCCAGCTCGTCGTTCGGGTCGAAGGAGGGCAACTGGCTGGGGGCTGTCATTGCTCAGCACCCGCCCTGCAGCACTGAAGTCTCGCACTGGAATTCGTGCAAGGGTGCACTCTGGTGGTGATTCACCAGAGGCAGGTAGAGCCAGCTGCACAGATTCACGAAACGTGAGGATGAGTTGTTCACCGGGTCCGCCGGTTCTGGTGCCATGGACCGAAGCTGGTCCCAGTCCAGGCCGAGGTGTTCGGCCCACAGCACCGAGTACTGCGTCTCCCGGCGAAAGGCCTTGGCGACTTCCCAGCTGCGCGTCTCAGCATTCGACCAGCCCATCCGCGACCACAGTTGCGCCTGGCAGTGCGCCGTCTCGGGTGGCAGCGGGAGAAAGACGTGCGTGCCACGCAGATACACGCCCAGCAGCTGGCCAGCAATGATGCTGGCTTGGTCACCGGCCGGCGCAAGCAGTGTGTGCACCTCGTCGCGGCCCACCAGCACAGCCCGGTCCACGGCCAGTCCTGCCGATTGTGCAATCAGGAGTGTGACCCACTCCGCGACGAGATCTTTGGCCCGGATGCGACCATAGCGGTGGCTCACCAGCGCTCCCGCGTAGCTCGTGATGCGACCGATGACCCCGATGCCGTCATCGTCCAGCAGCACGTCGGCCTCGGTGGGTTGAATACGCAGACGATTCAGGGCATCGACCATGGCCATCAGCCGGGGCAATGCCGAGGATGCCTCCGCGATGCCTGGTGGGCCTGGCGGCAAGGCCCCACTGAGCAAGGCGGCGTCCACGACATGCTCAGGCTGTTCACCATCGAGCAGCCTGCCGAGCATCGACGTGCCCAGGGTGAATCTCTCCAGCCCATCCAATTCGACAGGCAGATCCACCGGCAGTTCGCGACGCGGCTCGGTGGGCAGGAAGCCGAAGGTGTGGCGGAACCATGAGGCGGCAGGAGCTTGGTAGAAATCGGCCACATCCCTGAGCGAAGCAGGCCCGCCCCCACCCAGGTGCTCCGGAATGCTGATGCGCCACACAGGTCTGGGAGGGTTCTGTTCTACTGGCTTGTCCAGGCGGAGCGCGCCCTTGAGGGCTTGGGCATCGAAGCTGAACGTGCGACCCCTGGCATCGGGCCTGAAATTTGCTGCAGAGTGCGGTTGAAGCGGATGCCAGCGGATCAGAGCATCCGCATCGTACATCTGTGGGGAGGTGGGCCTGTCAGGCCAGCGTCGCTGCGCCGCGGGAACACCAGTGGCCTCCAGAAGATCCGAGATGATCACCGGCTCGGGAAGTATCGCCCCGGTGAGCGGATCCGCTCCGGAACCGATGATCACCAATCGTTCGGTGGCACCCATCAGCGCGTCGATGAGGCCCTGACGATCCAGTGCAGCGCGGTCGGGCCGGGTGCAGTCCACCCCCGGTCTGGCGAGCAGATCGTCGCCGGCGACCCTGGATGGCCTGGGCAGGTGCTGGTCGTCGACTCCGAGCAGGCAGACGACACGATGCGGAATGCGACCCATCTCTCCCAGAGCACAGATTTCGAGGTCTCCGCTACCGAGGACCACGGAACGGTGTCTGGCCGGTAGCGTGAGGCGCAGCAGCGCGGCGATGTCATTGCGGCTCAACACGGGGGAGTTCTGCGGGCATCGTTGTGCCAGTTCGCCCAACCGGGAGGTCACTTGGTTGAGCTGCCAGTTCTGCTCGGCAACAAGAGGGCTGACGAGGTCGCGGAGCATCGACTCGAGCCGGTGGGTCCAGGTTGCGATGCTGGCTGGTTCGCCGCAGGCCAGCAGGTGCATACGGATGCGTGACACGAGTTCGGCGATCGCCCCGATGAGCGAGACATCGGAGCCTTCGACATGTTCGACAGGGACGACAGTGTCGATCCTTGTCAGCGGCGAGTCCGAGAGGACGATTCCGGCGAGCAGACGATCGATGCCACTGATCCAGGTACCTTGGCGGACAGCGCCCAGGCCCTGACGCCTGCGCTGCGCCGCGTCGATTCCCCAACGGATCTGCGCCCGGCTGAACAGTTCGGGAAGCCTTGCGAGGTCGTCCTCCTCGAGGTCGAAGTGCGCGGCGACCGCCGGGATGCTTGATATTTCGACGAGGTCTGCGGCAGTGGCGCGATGGTCGGGCAGTTCAAGCAGGGTGACGAGCAGATCCCGGATCTGGTTGGACTCGCCGGGGCTGTCGCTCAGCCTGGCGCGCAGCAGATGCCCCGGATGCAGGCCCTGTTCATCGCTCGGTGCCAGATGGGCCGACAGCAGAGGCGCGTAGCGCGTCAGGTCGGTGCACACGACCACGACGTCGCGTGGCTGCAGAGTGGGATCGGTGTCGAACAGATCACACAGGATTTCGCGGAGCACCTCCACCTGACGATCTGGGCCGTGACACATGTGGAAGCGGACCGAGTCGTCAGGGATGCGCGCCCCGTCTGGGGTGATATCGGCCCGCAGGTCTCGTTGCATTCTGGTCAGCACCGTGCTGGGCGTTGACACGCCTGAGGTTGACAGGCCTGAGGTTGACAGGCCTGGTGGGAGGGCG
>NZ_JBDNTB010000003.1:0-72534 GCF_047719395.1 Propionibacterium sp. | reverse complement strand
TTGGTGCTAGGCTGTTTTTTGGGGGACTTTGCTGGTGCGGCGCGTTGGGTTTTTTGTTTGGCGGGACCATAGGCGGGGACCGGGAATCGGGGGCCCGGGCCATTGCGCACTTCCTCTTGCCTACTGATTGGTTATCGGGTCAGCTCCACCAGATCTGGCGTGCCCGCGGATTGCCCTGGGACTCGAAGGAGTCACCGGCCTCACGCAGCACCTGCTTGAGCTCCTCGTCGGTGAACTTGAAGCCTTCCGAGTCGGCAAGCGCCACGAAATCCTCCATGGTGTCCGCCTGGTCATAGCGGATCCTCAGCTTCTTGTCGGCACCACCGGCAACGAGCAGACGCTCGACCTCATCTGTGGACATGTAGTTCTCCCTGTCATTGGTTTGGGCTGCCGCACACGGCAGGCGACGAGCAAAGATTATCGACACATGTCACTGCACCGGGGTTGTCCGAATGCGGGACGCCTGTGCGGGCACATGGATCTGTGGGCTAGGGCTTGCGGCCCTGCCCCAGCGTTTTCCCCGGCGACGCGGCGGAAGCCGGGTACGTAGGGTTGAAGACATGTTCGACCTCTTCGGGTTCGGGGATCCCGCGGCCATGCTGCAGGCCATGGGCCCCTGGGTGCTGGTGGGGTTGTTCCTGATGATCTTCGTGGAGTCTGGCTGCCTGTTTCCCTTCCTGCCGGGCGGCACTCTGCTGCTGACCGCCAGCTCGATGCACGATCAACTCGGCGTCTCCCTCTGGGCACTGTTCGGCGCGGCTAGCACTGCCGCGATCCTCGGTGACCAGGTGGGATACCACCTCGGCCGGCACTTCGGGCGCGGACTGTTCAAACCGGGGGCGAAGCTGTTCAAGATCGTCTATCTGGAACGCGCGGAAGCCTTCTTCGCAAAATACGGCGCCCCTGCGGTGGCCCTCGGCCGCTTTGTCTCCGTGGTGCGCACCTACATGCCGGTGAGTGCGGGAATCGCGGGCATGAACTACGTCCGCTTCAGTCTGTGGAACTGCCTGGGGGCCCTGCTGTGGGTGGGGCACACGCTGTTCTTCGGTTTCCTTTTCGGATCGATACCCTTCGTCGCCAAGCACATCAATCTGCTGGCCGGGATCATTCTGATCGCCTCGGTGATGCCCATCGTGGGATCAACCCTCGTGAAGGGACGCCGGGCGAAGAAGAAGGATCCAGGAACAGACGGCAATGACACTGCACCGGACGGACATCCACCGATGGGTGGGGCCCAGCCTGACACGGGCGAGTGACGTGTCATCTTCCGGTGTGCCACCGGGGATGATGCGCCCGCTCAATGTGACCAGGGGAAGTCACCGGTGGAGCAGCGTGCGAGTCGCCAACAGTGAACCGTCACGCGCAGCCGAGCGAACAGGATTCACACCCCAGATCGCACGAACCGAGACTTTCGGTATCGATGTCAGGCAGAGCCATGAACTTGGTGCCTGCCAGAGGGATGCTCTCCTGGGTCTCACCGTTGTCGATCAGCACGTGGTCGCCCACGAAGGAGATTTCCACCGCCAGCTTCACCGGCACATCACGCGACAGGGCAAGCCTGGTGCGCGACGAGATGCGATGGGTGGTCGAGGCATCGGATTCGATGAGGATGTCACCGGAGGTCGACACATGGGTGAGATGCCCGTCCTCGTCGAAGCGCACCGAGTTCTGATCGCCGGCCATGGTGAAGGCGTCCACGTCATAGGCCTGGACGAAGCCGATGGGCGTGCGGATCGCAATCGGCATGGCTGGTTCGAATGAAGCGAGCGCACCGCTGGGGTGCAGACGCAGGCCGGCGCGACAGGGGTAGAAGCCGGCGGGCGTTTTCAGCTTGATCGATTCCCCGGGCCACATCGTGAGGCTCTTCACCTCACCGGTGGGGTAGAAGCGAACATTGATGACTGTGGTGGTGAACTCGCCGAACGAGAACGAGAAGGCGAAAGGCTTGGCGAGCTTCCTCTCCTCGGCCTCGGACCAGCTGAAACTGATCTGGCCGTTCAGCGGGAAGACGCTGTCCAGTTCACCGGTCTCGTAAAAGGTGACCAATTCTGCGGGCAGCGCGCCGAGCACGGTGGGCACCAGGGTCTGCTGCTCGAGGCTGATGGTGCGCACAGCGCCCGAGGGATAGAAAGACATCGACTTGAGATCCTTGGTGCGCACATCCGGCTCGGAATAGTGCGGGACGAAGTCACCGCATGCCGTGTGGACGACATTCGGCTCGGAGAGAGTGCACTCGGACATGGTGCCATCGGCGTAGTTGCTGTGCTCGGTGACGCCTCTCAGGCTGTCGCGAGTGGCTGTGACCATGTCGATGTCCCTTTCCTGGCGGCGATGATCCCCGGAGAGCCGGGTGCCCGCTGCGCCTGGCCGGCCTGGGCATCGGTGTGCCAGCCGGTGACGAATGCTCTGGCAGGATGTGGGTGCACCCATCGGATCTGTTGCCGAGGGTAGATCGTCCCCATTGCTCCAGGTGATGATGTCCACAACCGTCCAGCAGTATTTACATGCCGGAAATAAACGGAGTGCTCGGGCCCAGCGGGAGGAAGGGATCTGGTCCTGCACCCGATGGCGGGTGCTGAAACGGTTCTGAAATCAAAGAATCGACAAGGTGACCCATTGGTTTCCACATCAGGCGGGAGCAGACCGGATGGTGTCATCCCACAACGGCGTGCTGACACCGGAGGAGCAGAGAAACCGCTCGTTGACTTGGGTATTCATCGGTACTGCTGCGGCAGGCCGGTATGGCCGTACGGCCTGCCGACGTTACGGACACGGCTGTAGTTACACCCGTGTAAGTAATCCACACTGTGGATAAATCCTGTGGAAAACGCCGCTCCCGGTCGAAACCGGCCACGGGTGTCCACCGTGCTCCCTCGCCTCGCCTCCAGCGGAGTCTTGAGGAGTGGGCCCACTGATGTGCGGCAGTGTCGTCCGCAGGAAATGTCACAGCTGGGTTCTACCGTTGACGCCATGTCCACGACTTCCGCAGCCCGGTTCGCTGCGGCCGATGCTCACCGCGGAGAGGCAATATTCCACGGGGAGGGCGCGGCCGAGCCTCCGACGATGGCTCCGGACGGCATCCGGATGCTTGCCGGCACCGCAGGCCGAAGCGACACGATCCTGGGGCACCTGTGCAAGGGCCCTGCCGATCCCACCCACCGGCGAGTGGGCCCCCAGCACTGGTTCCGCGCCACCGGCACGCCTCAGGGGCCGGCCCTCGTGGAGTGCTTCGACGAAGGGACTGGCAGCTGCGTGCGGGTCTGGGGGCCAGGGACCCAGTGGGCGCTGGAACAGGCACCGGAGTTGCTCGGCGAGCACGACGATCCCGCTGGATTTGCTGAACTGGTGCAGGACTGCGAACTGCTGCGCAGGGCCAATCACGAACGCCCGAACATGAGGATCGGTGCCACCGGTAACCTGGCGGAGGCGCTGGTGCCGGCAGTCATCGAGCAGAAGGTGACGGGCCCTGAGGCTTTCGGGGCGCTGCGCACGCTGTGGCGCCGTTGGGGCGAGATCGCTCCCGGACCGGCTGCGCTCGAAGGACATCCGGCCCATGGCCTGGTAGTTCCACCCGATGCACGAACATGGGCGCAGTTGCCGAGTTTCGAGTTCACCCGTGCGGGGGTGGACGCCCGTCGCGCGGCGGCCCTGAGACGTGCCATGGGCCGTGTTGCCAGCTTGGAGAGAGCGCTTGGTTCGGCGGCGGATGGTCGCGAGCGGTCCCGACTGCTGCAGAGTCTCCCAGGCATCGGGCCGTGGACAGCAGCGAAGGTATTGCAGTGGGCCCATGGCGACCCGGATGCCTGGAGTACCGGGGACTTCCATGCGCCGAAGCTCATCTCATGGGCGCTGTGCGGGCGCAGATTGGACAATTCAGGAGCCGAAGAGCTGCTGAGGCCCTACGCCGGACACCGATTCCGGGTGGAGCTGCTCGTCATCCCGCTCGTCGCGCACGGTGCCCGGCGGGGCCCGCGCAAGGCGCTGCCCCGGCACGTACCTGGGGTGGGAATCCGGAGTGCAGGACGTGGTCGGCCGAGCCGGGAGTGGCGCTGAGGCGCTACCGGTGACCAGGCACCTGCCCAGTCCCGAATCGATGCCGCAACGGAATGCCCCGGTGCGCGCGGCCGCTCGGGGTGCACCAGTGCTGGACTCCTCAGTGCTGCATGTCGACGAAGCGGCTGTAGTGGCCCTGGAATGCCGTGGTGATGGTGGCGGTGGGGCCGTTGCGGTGCTTGGCGACGATGAAATCGGCCTCGCCTGCACGGGGGCTGTCGCGGTCGTAGACGTCTTCGCGGTGCAGCAGGATCACCACATCAGCATCCTGCTCGAGCGAGCCTGACTCGCGCAGATCGCTGAGCATCGGTTTCTTGTCATTGCGCTGCTCGGGGCCACGGTTCAGCTGGCACAGCGCCACCACCGGAATCTGCAATTCCTTGGCCAGCAACTTGATCTGCCGGCTGAACTCGCTCACCTCGATCTGGCGGCTCTCCACCTTGCGCCCGGAGGTCATCAGCTGCAGATAGTCGATGATCACAAGCCGCAGGTCGTTGCGTTGCTTGAGTCGGCGAGCCTTGGCGCGAATCTCCATCATGGTGAGATTGGGCGAGTCGTCGATGAACAGCGGCGCTTCTTCGACCATGCCCGTGCGCCGGACGATCTGCTGCCAGTCGTCCTCGCTCATCTTGCCGTTGCGAATGTGGTTCAGTGCCACACCGGCCTCTGCGCTCAGCAGCCGCATGACGAGCTCGCTCTGGCTCATCTCGAGACTGAAATAGGCGGTGGTGAGGTGATTGCGCACCGCTGCGGCACGGGCGAAGTCGAGGGCCAGGGTGGACTTGCCGACCGCGGGCCTGGCGGCGATGATCACCATCTGGCCGGCATGCAGGCCATTGGTCAGCTCATCGAGATCGGCGAAGCCGGTTGGCACCCCGGACATGATGCCGGAGTGCGACTCGATGGCCTCCATCTCGTCAATGGTCGGTTCGAGCAGCTGCTTGAGGGGCTTGTAGTCCTCGCTGGTCTTGGACTCGTTGACCTCGTAGATGGCCTGCTGGGCCGCATCCACGATGTCGGGCACATCGCCGGCACCCTGGTAGCCCAGCTGCGCGATCTTCATGGAGGCATCCACGAGCCGGCGCAGAACCGCCTTGTCATGCACGATTTGGGCGTAGTAGGACGCGTTCGCCGCGATGGAGACGGACGACATCAGATCGACCAGGTACACCCGCCCGCCGATGCGGTTCAGGTCTCCGCGCTTGTCGAGTTCCACCGCCACCGTGACGGCATCGGCAGGCTCGCCGCGGCCGTAGAGATCGAGGACGGCGTCGTAGATCGCCTCGTGTGCGGGGCGGTAGAAGTCACCGCCCCGCAGTTCTTCGACGACATCTGCGATGGCGTCCTTGCTCATGAGCATGGCGCCGAGCACGCTCTGCTCGGCTTCGACATCCTGTGGCGGCGTGCGGTCGAGATCGCCAACCGGCGTGAGGCTGTCCAGCTGAAGGGTACTCATCTGTGCTGCTCCTTCATCCGTCCCGTTCCTCTGCTCCGGGCGCCGCCCGGAACCGCCAAGGGCGCACTCCGAAAGTGCCCTTGCCAGATGTGCGGAGTTCGCCGGCCGCCCCGGCGGCAGCGGAATCTGGCGGCGAACAACTGGCGGCGACTCCTCGCATCACACCCATTCACGTCGAGAGCGACGCTAGTGGTGAGGTCTGACATTTTTGACCGGGTGGCTCTCCGGCAGAGGCTGCAGGCCGGTTTCTGTCCGGTGTCCGAATCGGCTGATTCGGCCCCTTCCGGCCTGCGGTTGCCCCACGCTAGAACACCGGAAGACGACCGGCAAGCGAAGTTTTCCACAGGGGCTGTGGACAGCGGTGATCTGGTGTGGACGACCTTGGCGTGTTGACCCCGGCGCTGTGCACAGTGGTGTGCATGGACAGCGGAGGTTCGTCATTAAATCCATGTGACAAGGGGAGACATGATCTCTTCGAGGTAATTTCAGCATCTCTGGGGGAATTCTTCGCATTGTCTGGACATGGAGTAGAGTTGCTCGCCCTGTGTGACAGATCTACCCGGCTGGAAGGTCGTGCACACGTGTTGTGGATATCTTCATCGGCGTTGAAGCGGACTGTTCCGAGGACTCCGGAGGGCTGCGGGTGAGCCGGCTGGAACTGGGCGTCGGTTCGCCATTCGATACCCCTGGGAGGTATTTGAATGTACCCCTAGGGGGTATTACTCTCAGTCCACATGACCGAAGTCCCGAATCTCATCATCGCTGAGGCCGTGAACGGCTGCGCTTGTGGAAGTGCAGATGGTGGAAGTTCAGGCGATTGCCACCACGAGTACGGCTATCTGGACAACAAAGACGCCTATCTCAAGAGACTGCGCCGGATCGAGGGCCAGGTGAGAGGCCTGCAGAGAATGGTCGTGGACGAGAAGTACTGCATCGACATTCTCACCCAGATCTCGGCCACCACGAAGGCGCTCCAATCCGTGGCGCTCGCGATGCTCGACGAGCACATGAGCAGCTGCGTCGTGCGGGCAGCCCGTGAGGGCGGGGACGAGGCCGAGATCAAACTGGCCGAGGCCAGCGATGCCATTGCGAGGCTCGTGCGGTCTTGATCGGCCCAATCCACCAACTCGCCGCCGCCGGCGGCATCATCACCACCAACGCGCCGTCATCTGCAGCGGCGTCAACCACCACCAGGAGGACACCATGATCGCCAACTACAAAGTAACCGGAATGACCTGCGAGCACTGCGTCGCACATGTCACCGAAGAGGTCTCTGCGCTCAAGGGTGTTGACGATGTCAAGGTGACCCTCGCCGACGGCGCGCTCCAGGTCACCAGCGCATCTCCCATCGACTTCGGCGCCGTGAAAGAGGCGGTTTCTGAGGCTGGCGACTACGAGGTTCAGCCTGCCTGAGCATTCCTGAGGCAGTGAACCGGTGCCCAGCTGGGCCCTCGCAGTGGTCCCAGCTGGGCACCGACAGAACAGCAGCAATCAGTACAGGAGAGCCGAGGAATGACCGACACAGTTGATGAGGCCCGGGGAGCGGCGTCCGGCGTGATGGATCCTGACAGCCCCCAGAATGTGCCTGCTCCAGACCTGAAGAGCATCGATCTCGATGTTTCGGGCATGACCTGCGCCTCCTGCGCTGCACACATCCAGAAGAAGCTCAACAAGGTGGACGGCGTCCGGGCGGCCGTGAACTATGCCACCAACAAGGCACACGTCCTGGCGCCTGCCGGGACCACGAGCGACCAGCTCATCGAGGTGGTCCGCAACGCGGGTTACGATGCCTCGCTGCCCACCCCCGAGGTGGATGGCGACACGAAGGACCAGGCTCACGCGGACGCGATCCGCCGGCGCCTGATCGTCTCGGCGATCCTTTCGGTGCCTGTCGTCGCGGTGGCCATGGTCACGCCGTGGCAGTTCCCCGGCTGGCAGTGGATGAGCCTGGCGCTCGCCACGCCGGTGGTGCTGTGGGGCGGGTTCGGATTTCACAGGGCCGCCTGGCTCAACCTGCGGCACGGTTCGTCCACCATGGACACCCTGATCAGTGTCGGCACGCTGGCCGCCTATGTGTGGAGCACCGTCTGCCTGATCTTCGGCAGCGCCGGAGAGATCGGCATGCGGCACGCGTTCAGCTTCCACCTGATGCGCTCCGATGCGCTGAGCACCATCTATTTCGAGGCAGCGTGCGGCACCATCACCTTCATCCTGCTGGGGCGCTGGATCGAGGCGAAGTCGCGACGTCAGGCCGGTTCGGCGCTGCGCGAACTGCTGAAGCTGGGCGCCCGCGAGGTGCGCCTGCTCGGCAAGGACGGTGCCGAGACCATGGCTCCGATCGAAGCGCTGAGCGTCGGTCAGCGCTTCGTGGTGCGTCCCGGGGAGAAGATCGCCTCCGATGGTGTCGTGCGCGAGGGGCACTCCGCGGTCGACGCTCATGTGATCACGGGTGAATCGGTTCCGGTCGAAGTGGGTCCCGGCGATCACGCCGTTGGCGCCACCTTGAACACCGTCGGGCGCCTGGTGGTCGAGGCCACGGCAGTGGGCTCCGACACCCAGCTCGCCCAGATCGCCACACTCGTCGAACAGGCCCAGACCGGTAAGTCGAACGCCCAGCGCCTGGCCGACAAGATCGCGTCGATCTTCGTGCCGGTGGTCTTCGTCATCGCCTTCACGGCATTCCTGGCCTGGTTGATCGGCGGTGCCGGTATCGGCTTCGCCATCACCGCAGGTGTGGCGGTGCTGATCATCAGCTGCCCCTGCGCGCTCGGCCTGGCCACTCCCACCGCCCTGCTCGCCGGCACCGGGCGCGGCGCCCAGCTGGGTATCGTGATTCGCGGCCCGCAGGCGCTGGAGCAGGCTCGTCACATCGACACCGTGGTGACCGACAAGACTGGGACGCTCACCAAGGGTGAGATGGTGGTGCAGTCGGTTCACACGGCTCCCGGGGCCGACCGCGACGAGTTGCTGTCGCTGGCGGCCGCGCTGGAATCCGGCTCGGAACACCCGATCGCCGAAGCAATCGTGGCGGCAGCCACGAAGAATGTCCTGGGCGTGGCGGCAGCCGGTCCAGGCTCGTCCATGGCTGTTGAGAACTCCCAGATATTGCCCGGACGAGGGGTGGAGGGCGTCGTGGACGGCGTCACCGCATTCGCCGGAACAGCCGAGCTCATGACCGAGCGGGGTCTTGAGATCCCCCACACTCTCCATGACGCCGCCATGACGGCATCCGGCGAGGGCGCCTCGGTGGTCTTCGTTGGTGCCCACGACGCGGTGCAGGGGCTGATCGCCGTCAGCGACGAGGTGTCCGAAACTTCGGCCCGGGCCGTCAAGCTGTTCGGTGAGCTGGGTCTGCACACCGTCATGCTCACGGGTGACAACGAGCGTGCGGCCAAGCACATCGCCTCGCTGGTGGGCATCGACGAGGTGCACGCCCAGGTGCTGCCGGACCAGAAGATGGCCGTCGTCACCGAACTCCAGGAAAGTGGCCGTCGGGTCGCGATGGTAGGCGACGGCGTGAATGACGCCGCCGCACTGGCCCAGAGCAATCTGGGCATCGCGGTGGGCTCGGGCACCGATGCGGCCATCGCTGCCAGTGATCTCACCCTCATGAGGCATGATCTGGTGCTCGCCGTGGATGCCCTCCGGCTGTCGCGTGCCACCCTCGGCACTATCAGGG
Source organism: Propionibacterium sp. (assembly GCF_047719395.1). Taxonomy (NCBI): domain Bacteria; kingdom Bacillati; phylum Actinomycetota; class Actinomycetes; order Propionibacteriales; family Propionibacteriaceae; genus Propionibacterium; species Propionibacterium sp. The sequence continues at coordinate 63,346 of NZ_JBDNTB010000003.1, read as the reverse complement.
TCAACCTGTTCTGGGCTTTCTTCTACAACGTGTGCGCCATCCCGATCGCGGCATTCGGCTTGCTCAACCCGATGATCGCCGGGGCTGCGATGGCCTTCAGCTCGGTCTTCGTGGTGACCAACAGCCTGCGGCTGCGCAGCTTCCGGGCCACTCCGGAGGCCGTATAGGGTCGGCTCTGCACAAGGTCGAGCGCACGAGGTCGAGCACATCGCCGTGAGGCGGTGAGAGGCGAGGAGGGCCACCATGGCCGGGTTGCCGATGAAATCGCAGGTGACAGTGACAGGAAGATGGTGGGGAGACCCCGATGCCGCTCCCATCCCCGAACCGGAGCCCGATGCCGACGGTGCTGTGCACCGTCAGCCCTTCTCGGTGACCGTCGGATGGCAGGAGGCCTGGAACTTGAGTCGGCGCGTGCTGCTCGCAGACGCCGAGGCGGTGGAGGCCGGCCGGTCGGTCAAGGACACCCCCGAAAGTGACTGGCTGTCCTACGGCGTCACCTTCGTCTGCCAGCTGGTGGGTTCACTGAGCCTGGCCTGCGGCATGCTCACCGACATCACGGGTCGGGTGCAGCAGGCGATCAGCACCGAGCAGCCCGTCCTCATCCCGGATTGGCTCGCCGAGCAGGGGGCTGGAGTCTCCTCCGCCGAGCTGCCGTCGCTGGCTGCGAGCTATCTGGCCCAGCGGATGGTGCAGGATGCCGAGGATCACGAGGAGATCGCCTCGCGCGCATACGGCATGCTCGCCATCCGTGCCGCGCTGGTCGGGGACGCCCGGGAATTCGGCGAGATCGTCAATGACCAGGTGGAGCCTGAGTGGTTCGTGCCCGGAATCCAGGACGCCTGCATCGGCGTCTCGGTGCTGTGCGCGGGCATCGGCTGGGGCGAGGAGCTGGCCCCCTCCAAGGTGCTCGAGGCCGCCACCTACAACTGGCCCGGGGACAGGGCAGTGGAATTGCTGCGCGGGGTGGAGGTTCACTGAATCCGGAGGCATGAAAGCTTCCGACCACGCACATGGCATTGCGGAATGTTTCGATCATGTAAGGAATCTGTCTCTGGCGACGCGAAAGGCTGAGAATCTCTCGTCAATCCTTCCTCCGGTCGTAGTCTTCGGCTAACTCGGCGTTGTTTCGGCCGACGAGCGGTCATCGCCCATGATGTGGGCGGCCACCCATCGGCAGGGCGGCGGTCCGGGAATACCTGTTTCGCGCAGGCGACATCTTGGCTGAGGAGTTCCGATGGACGTAATGAGAAAGAAGAGCGTTGAGTCGCTGCTGGCCAATGCGACACCGCTGAAACGCACCATGCACACCTGGGACCTGATGTTCCTGGGAATCGGCGCGATCATCGGTACCGGGATCTTCGTGCTCACCGGCAAGGGCGCCTTGACGGCAGGCCCTGCCCTGTCACTGTCTTTCCTGCTGGCTGCCATCTGCTGTGGATTCGCGGGCCTGTGCTACGCGGAATTCGCCTCGCTGGTGCCGGTGGCCGGATCGGCCTACACCTACGCCTATGTCGCCTTCGGCGAGATCATCGCCTTCATCATCGGTTGGGACCTCATCCTCGAGTACGCCCTGGGCGCTGCCACTGTCTCAGCCGGCTGGTCCGGCTATTTCGTGAGCCTGCTGGACAGCGGCGGTATCCACATACCAACGGTGCTCACCGCAGCTGCAGGCACCACTCCGGGTGTGCACACGGTCTTCAACCTGCCCGCCTTCTTGATCGTGCTGGTCATCACCGCTCTGTTGTCGATCGGTATCAATTCGACCAAGCGGGTGAATGACACCCTGGTGCTCGTCAAGCTGTTCGTCGTGCTGCTGTTCATCGTGTGCACGGTGTGGTTCATCAAACCGCACAACTGGCATCCGTTCTCGCCGTTCGGCGTGTACTCCTTCCACAATGGCTCGGCAGCCGGAATCATCCCCGCGGCATCCATCGTCTTCTTCTCATTCATCGGTTTCGACTCGGTCTCGTCCAGTGCCGAGGAAACGATCAATCCGAGGAAGACACTGCCGCGCGGCATCCTCCTCTCGCTGGCGGTGTCGACCGTGCTCTACATCGCGATGACGCTCATCATGACCGGCGTCGTGCACTACACCGTCTTCGCCAATTACCTCAATGAGCCTGTTCTGGCCGTGCTGCACGCCACTGGCCAGAACTGGCTGGCCGTCATCGTGAGTATCGGTGCGATCCTTGGCATGACCACCGTGATTCTCGTGCTGCTCTACGGGCAGTCCAGGATCTGCTATTCGATTTCCCGCGACGGCCTGTTCCCCAGGTTCTTCGGCTCCGTCAGCCCGCGCTTCAAGACTCCCTTCAAGGGCACCTGGTTCTTTGGCATCGTCACGGCGCTGGCAGGGGGATTCATCAACCTGAACATCCTGGCCGAACTGGTGAACATCGGTACTCTGACCGCCTTCATCCTGGTCTCGGCAGGAGTGCTGTGGATGCGCCGCAAGTACCCCGACATGGAGCGCGGCTTCCGCGCCCCGGGCGTGCCCTTCACCCCGATCATCGCCATCGCCTTCTGCGTGGTGCTGGTGGCAGGGCTCAACTGGGAGACCTGGGTGCGATTCCTGGTGTGGTTCGCGCTCGGCATGGTCGTCTACCTCGGCTACGGCAGGCGTCATTCGCACATGAATGACGGAATCAGCGTTCCTGCTCTCGACGACATGGTGTGAGGGGCGGAACTCACACCGCACTGGACACCACTCGGCGCGCATCCGGCGCGGAAGTGGCGAGAGTGTGAGAGATCTCTGGCACCGGCCCGGCCAGGTCAGGCTGCAGATGCATGTACCTGGTGGTGGCCCGTTTCTGATCGATGTCACGGAAGACGCGCTGCACCTGTTCTGCGGTCAGCCCGGTCGCCCCGGCGATCTGATCGATCGGCACACCATTGTTCTTGCCGTACAGGCACAGGTCCATCCGCTGATAGGGAAGTGAGAAGTAGAACTCCTCCTGGGACTGCGGCATCGAATAGGTGTCGGTCGTGGAGGGGCGCTCGCGGATCTCGGCGGGGACCCCCGGTATTCGGCGAGCTGATAGACCTGCGACTTGTACAGATGGGCGATGGGCTTGACGTCAGCGGCGCCATCGCCGAGCTGGCGGCCTTGGCGGAGCGGCACTTGGCGAATAGCCCTGCCACGAGCTGGGGTTCGAAGATTCCGGTCTGCCGCAGCGCAGTCGGTGAGCTGAGATCACCGACCCACGCCGGTTCCTTGCCCGAGGTGAAGAAGCTCCCCGCATCCGGTGCACGGTAGGGTTGTTAGGGTCGATGGAGGATCGATTCCGGCACGAGATCGGCGAAGGCCAGCTTGAGCAGATGCTTCTCGTCCAACCCGAAGAACTTGTGACGGGCCGGCAGGGAATTGACGAAGGAGATCACACCGGGGGTCGAGGAAGGGGAACCGGCCTTCCACAGAATTGGCCATGAGTGTCCCAGGGCCGTCCTCTCAGGCTGGTGAGCCGTCTCATCGAACTCGGTATCCGCGAAACGCAGCGAAAAGATGCTCAGCGACGCGCTGGTGTATTGATTGAGCACAGCAGCCGTCACCGAGGAGTCGATGCCACCGGACAGATAGGTGCTCACCGGCACATCGCTGCGCTGAAAACGCAGCCGGCTGGCCTGCACCACACTTTCGCGCAGCTCCGCTGCGTTCTGCCTGATGTCTTGGCTGGGTTCGGCTCCACGTGCGGGGAAATCGTTCACCCAGTAGCAGGCGGTGTGAAGACTTCCGCACTCCAGCACCGCGTAGTGAGCCGGAGGCAACTGGTGGACGCCTAGGAAGACGGCCTGCGGTGCAACCGCCGACCAATGACCAAGCACCTGGTCCAGCCCCATCGGATCCAGCGCGCGAGGCAGCTCCGGATCGGCGAACAGCGCTTGACCTCAGAAGCGAATATGAAGCGGCTGTGCCGCAAGGGGTAGTACAACGGGTAGATACCCACCCGATCCCGGGCCAGGATGAGCCGCTCGGTGCGGGTGTCCCACACGCGAGGGCTCACTGGCCGTTGAGTCTGCGCAGGCTGTCCGGGTCCCATTGCTCCCAGGCATGGACGATGACCTCGGTCTCGCTCCGGGTGCGGAAGTGGTGGTCGAGCCTGCGCAACTCCTCGGCGAGCTCGAGATAGTTGAAAATTTCGCCGTTGAAACTCACCCAGAGGCTTTCGTTCTCGTTGGCCAGCGGCTGAGCGCCTCCGGAAGTGTCGATGATGGCCAAATGGCTGTGACCGAGGACGGCGGAGCGGTCGACCAGGACACCGTTGGCTTCCGGGCCGCGATGGTGCAGCCTGCCGAGCATCGTGTGCACTCGATCTGCCGGCGGGCTCCCGGGTCGGCATCGTGGCCTCCAACTCCTTGTTCTGGGTGTTCTGGTACCTGACGTTGATGACCCGTTATGTCGTGCTGCCCCTGCACTACTGCTTCGGGGCGTCCCTGCTGCACACCCACCTGCGGCTTGACGGGAGCGTCGTGCTGCGCAGGAGCACTTTCCTCCTGTGAATTGCCGAGTCTGCGCAGGATGCAGCAGGCCGGTGGCAAGCTTCCGGCACAGCAGATCCACGAGGTCGCTTCGGCTCAGCTGCATGCGGAACTATTCATCATGTATGGGCAGACCGAAGCCACTGCGCGGCTGTCATGCTTGCCCCCGAATTGCTGACCAGAAAAAGCGGCTCCATAGGCCGGGTAATTCCTGATGTGGAGCTTGAAGTCCTCGATGAGTTCGGTAAGCCGGTTGAGTCGGGGGCCATCGGGTGTCCAGCCAGGAAATTGAGGACTGCGCATTGCAGATGACTGAGTAGGTGTCGACGGCGGCTGTCGGAGTAGCAGATCTCGTGGCGGGTGAATCGGTGGAACTGTTCGTCGTGTCCTCGCCAGGTGGGATTGTCAGCGAGGCCGATGGGCAGGACTTCCTGCGCGTCCATCTGGCCAAGCACAAACTGCCCCGCCGAATACACTTCGAAGATGCCTTGCCGATGAACCAGGGGTCTTCCACACGTTCATTGGGCAGAACGGCGATCCGAAGGGGAATCTGACCGATTTTGCGGCCAGGATCCGGGGCGGGATCGGCAATCAGGTCGATGTTGCGGCGCTCAAGTTCTGCTACATCGATTTTGCAGCCAATACCGACGTCAATGGCCTCTTCAACGATTACAAATCGACTATTGCTGCCTTGCAGCATGAGTTCCCCGAGGTGACTCGCATCAGCGGGCTGCTCGATCGGCATGCCGCGAGCTTCGCTCCTCGATGGTTCGCCCCCGCTGAACTCGCGGCATGCTCTGCGCAGTCGCAGTAGGCCGAGTACCCGTCAGCGCGGTTCGCAGCCAAGAAGCAGTCTTCAAGGCCCTTGGTCTTCCCTCGTCGGGTGGGGGGAGGGCACCCGGCGATGCCATGGCCGACAGCCCACACGATCCCACGAGAACAGATCCCGTGGCTTTGATGCAGGCCGCAATTATTCAGTGAAGGGCGACCAGATCGCAGACGAAGACGAGGGTTTCGTTGGGTTTGATGACGCCACCGGCGCCGCTGGCGCCATAGCCGAGCTCGGGAGGGATGACCAGTTTGCGGCGGCCACCCACCTTCATGCCCTGCACGCCGGTGTCCCAGCCGCTGATCACCTGGCCGACGCCGAGTTGGAACATCAGCGGTTCCCCGCGGCCATAGCTGGAATCGAACTCCTTGCCATCGCTCAGCGCGACGCCGACATAGTGCATCTCGACGAGGTTTCCGGAGGCGGCTTCTTGGCCATCACCCACCACGATGTCCTCGATCACGAGGTCCTCGGGTGCGCTGTCGGGAAGATCCACGGTGGGCTTGGTTGGGTTGCTCATGGTCCCAACCCTAGAGGGCGTGCAGCCCGCCGGCCCCGGGCGCACTGTGATCGCGTGCAGAGGCCCCGTTCTGCGGGATGCGGAAACAAGCTGGGCCAAGAACGGTTGCGCCGCCAGGGGATGCTGCCGGCGAGCCCCTCAGCCCATCTGCACGACGGCGTCCGCCAACTCGGCTCCGGCGCGGATCACTTCGGCATTGCGTTCATCGGGGCCGAGCGACCACTCGCGGGCGGCCTGTTCGGATTTGCCAGTGCGGATGTGACGGGCGATGAGCCGATCGATCCGCGCCGAGTGGCCCAGGTCCAGGAACCAGACCTCATCGAACAGGGCCCTGAGTTGCTGCCAGGGCTGGCCGGAGTTGAGCAGATAGTTGCCCTCGACAATGACCAGCGGGCAGTGCTGGGGCACCGCGATGGCCCCGGCGACCGGATTGTGCAGTTCCCGGTGGTACTGCGGGGCGTAGACCACCGATTCGTCCGGCTCGGCCAGCCGGCGCACCAGCGCCAGGAAACCCCAGGCATCGAAGGTGTCCGGTGCGCCCTTGCGGGAAGCTCGCCCCAGCCGCTCCAGTTCGGCCTGGGCCAGGTGGAAACCGTCCATCGGGACGACCACCGCGCGGCCGGGCAGTTGTTCGGCGATTCGCGCCGCCAGCGTCGACTTGCCCGCACCCGGCTCACCCACCAGGCCGAGGAGCCTGCGCCCTGGCCCAGCGGCCAGGGTTTTCGCCGTGGTCAGCGCCTCGTCCACCGTGTGCACCTGCATGCAGGCACCCTAGTGTCCGCCCGGGCTGTCGGTGCGGCGTGGAACAATCGCCGGCATGCCCGGATATGCAGTCCTCGACCTGGAGACGACCGGTTTCTCCCCGGCCCGCGGCGACAGGATCGTCGAGATCGGCATCGTGAGCCTCGACCCTGCCGGTGACAGCGAGGGCGAGTGGGGCACTCTGGTGAATCCGCAGCGCAATGTCGGCGCGACGCGGGTGCACCACATCACCGCCCGCGATGTGGTGGCTGCGCCCACCATGGCCGAGCTCGCACCCCAGCTCATCGAGGTGCTGCGCGGGCGCGTCCTGGTGGCGCACAACGCGAGCTTCGACGTGCCCTTCCTGACCGCCGAGCTGAACAGGGCCGGGGTGCACCTGCCCGCGGCCAAGCTGCCCCAGCTGTGCACCATGCGACTGGCACCCAACTTCCTGGTCACTCCCACCCGCAAGCTGGACGACTGCTGCCGTGCCGCCGGCGTGAGCCTGGTCAATGCGCATTCGGCGCTCGGCGATGCGCGGGCAACTGCCATGCTGTTCGCCCACTACATGCACTTCCGGGACATGAATGGCCGCACGGACATGCCCGGCCCTGCGGTGTGGGCTCGCTGGGATGCGGAAGTGGCCCGTGCCGAGCGCTATGCCTGGCCGCAAGCGACCTGTTGCGACCGGCCGGTGCACTTGGTGCTACGTGGTTGAACCATCAATATCAGTATCCGTGGCACGACGTGCAAGACCTTCCGCACAGCTGTGGGACACCTGTTCACCAAAGGCGGAATGGTGCGGTGAAGGTCCTGGAATTGGCTGATTGTTCGTCAATGCTGACAAGGGTGACCCTGAAATCGCCGGATCGACCCTGAAAAGCTGCCCTCGAATGGCATCCGGGCCTGATCCGGTCTTCCCCGTAGCCCGCCAGGACGCCGCGCAAGCCCCTTGACCTGGCTAAGGAGTTACGAAACGGCATGGCAGGTCGTCTGTGAAGACGATATCTTGCGTTCATGGACGCTCAGCTTTTATCGCGATGGCAGTTCGGTATCACCACCGTCTACCACTTCTTCTTCGTGCCCATCACGATCGGACTGTCGTTCATGGTTGCCGGGCTCCAGAGCGTCTGGGTTCGCACGGGCAACAATGAATGGCTCAGGCTGACCAAGTTCTTCTCCAAGCTCTTCCTGGTCACCTTCGCAGCCGGTGTGGTCACCGGAATCGTGCAGGAGTTCCAGTTCGGCATGAACTGGTCGGAGTACTCCCGATTCGTCGGAGACATCTTCGGCGCCCCCTTGGCTCTGGAGGCGCTCATCGCGTTCTTCATGGAGTCCGTGTTCATTGGGGTGTGGATCTTCGGATGGGGTCGCCTGCCCAAGGGTCTCCACCTGGCCACCATCTGGATCGCCTCAGCCGGGTCAACGATCTCGGCGCTGTTCATCCTGGCCGCCAACTCCTGGATGCAGAATCCGGTCGGTGCCACCTATGTCAATGGGCGCGCCCAGCTGGTGGACTTCATGGCTCTGCTCACCAATCCCTTCTTCGTCACCGCGGTCCCGCACGTCCTCGGCGCCTCCTTCATGGCCTCCGGCGCGCTGGTCTGCGGGATCTCCGGTTGGTGGATGGTCAAGAGCCATCACGCTGCGAACTCCGATGCCTACGAGGCGGGCGATTCGCAGGACGTCAAGACCTGGCGCTCCGGCATGCGCTTCGGCGCATGGGTCTTGGTCTTCGCCTCCCTGCTGACATTCGTGGCAGGCGACGCACAGGGCCGGGCAGAGGCCCAGTACCAGCCGATGAAGCTCGCTGCCTCAGAAGGCCTCTTCCAAACCACCAAGAGCGCGCCTTTCACACCTGTCGCCATCTTCACCACCGATGGCACCAAGGTGGTGTGGAGCATCGAAGTGCCCTATGTGCTGAGCATCCTGGCCGCGCACGATCCGAACGCGACGATTCAGGGCATTCAGGACCTCAGCGCCCAGTACCACCAGGAGGGCTTCCGCAACAATGACGGCACCGTCAATCAGTTGCAGGAGACCTTCGCCTCGGAACTCGAGCAACTCCCCGTCAACCCGGTTCCCAATGTCTGGATGTCCTTCTACAGTTTCCGGTTCATGATGGGCTTCGGCACGCTTGCCTTCCTGATCGGCATCGCGGTGCTGCTGCTCACCTGGGGCGGGCGCATTCCCAAGAACACCCGCTGGTGGCGGTGGGGGATGGCGATATTGCCAGCGCTGCCGCTGATCGGCATCAGCTTCGGCTGGATTCTCACGGAGATGGGGCGCCAGCCGTGGATCGTCTACGGTGTGCTGCCCACCTGGACGGCGGCCTCGCCCGGCAACAGCGCCGGTGAGGTGCTGGCCACCATGTGCCTCTACACCTTGATCTACGCGCTTGTCGCCATCGTCGTGCTGGTCATCTACAACCACACCATCAAGGAGGGGCTCCCCGAACTCGTCAAGGTTGAGCAGCCGAGCGATGACTCCGACGATGCCCCCGTGTCGTTCGCGTACTGAGGCAGGAGAACAGAAATGATCACCGGTATTGCACTGACTGGCATGCAGATCAGCCTGGACCCTTCGCCCCTCCAGGTCGTCTGGTTCGTCCTCATCGCTGTGTTGTGGGTGGGCTTCTTCTTCCTGGAGGGCTTCGACTTCGGCGTGGCGATGCTGTATCCGATCCTGGGGCGGGACCCCTTGCACAGGCGGGTGATGATCAATTCCATCGGTTCCACCTGGGACGGCAACGAGGTCTGGTTGATCACCGCCGGCGGCGCCATGTTCGCGGCCTTCCCGGGCTGGTATTCGAGTCTGTTCAGCGCGCTCTACCTGCCGCTGTTCATCGTGCTGATGGGGCTCATCCTGCGTGGCGTCTCCTTCGAATACCGGGCGAAGTTCCCCGATGACCGCTGGCGCGACACCTTCGACACACTCGGCACAGTGGGCTCCTTCCTCGTGACACTGGTCTTCGGGGTCGGTTTCGCCAACTTCGTGCGTGGTCTGCCCGTCGCACCTGATTCCACCGTTCCGTTCGGAGATCCGAATGTGTTCACCGGCACCTTCTGGAGCCTGTTCAATTTCTACGGCCTGCTCGGAGGCGTCACCTTCGTGCTGCTGTTCGCCACCCACGGTGCGATGTTCCTGAGCATCAAGACCAAGGGCGAGGTGTGCGAGGATGCGAGGTCGCTGCTCGCCAAGCTCGGCCCGATCACCGTCGTGGTGGTGGCGCTGTTCGTGCTGCTCGGCAACATCGTCTATCCGGCCTCGGAGAACCCCTATGCCGGTGCTCTCTCCACCGTCCTCATGTGGGTGATCGGCATTGTGGCGATCCTCGCAGTTGCCATCGGCGTGCTGACCCAGCTCCGAGGGCACAGCGGACGGGCATTCCTCGGCTCCGGCATCGGGATCATCGCGATGGTGACGATGATCTTCGTGAAGATGTACGGAACTCTCGGTTTCGTCTCGGCAGATCCGAGCCGCCCGCTCAACATGGTCACCGCCTCGAGTTCGCCCTACACGCTCAAGCTCATGACGATCTTCACGTGCATCATGCTGCCGATCGTGCTGGCCTACCAGGCGTGGACCTATTGGGTGTTCGGCAAGAGGCTGTCGGTCAAGGACATGCCCAAGGACACCGTGGAGCGCAATGTCGTCGAGGTCGAGGCGTGACCGGCTCGCAAAAGGTGTTGTGAGTGGCTGGGCCACTCGATCCGCGACTGATCCGCAGGGCGACTGCCACCAGGGGCTTCCTGGTGGCAGTCGCCCTCGTCGGCGTTGTCACCGCCTTCCTGGTCCTGATCCAGGCCAGGCTCATCTCCGATGCCGTGGCCGGGGTCTTCGACTCGCACAGCGCTGCCGGGCTGGTGCCTCCCGCAGTGGGGCTGCTGGTGATCTTCGCCATCCGAGCCGGGCTCAATTGGCTCAGCCAATGGCTCGCACATCGGGCCAGCGCATCGGTGAAGTCGCAGCTGCGCACCGACATCATGAGTGCGCGGCTGGCGCGTCCCACGGACAGCTCGAACCCGAGCGGCACCTACATCACCCTGGTTACCCAGGGTCTGGATGCACTGGACGGCTACTACTCCAAGTACCTGCCGCAGCTCATGATGGCCGCCTCAGTGCCGCTGATCATCGGGGTCACCATTCTCACCCAGGACCTGGAGAGCGCGATCATCATCGCGGTCACGATTCCGCTCATCCCGATATTCATGACCCTCATCGGGCTCGTCACCCGCGACCAGGTGCGGCGCCGCTTCGCCGTGCAGGAGCGGCTGGCCAATCACTTCGCCGATCTGGTGGCCGGTCTCGCGACCCTCCAGGTGTTCGGGCGCGCCAAGGCCCAGCTGAAGGGCCTCAAGATCACCGAGCGGGCCCATCGCACCGAGACGATGAAGACCCTGCGGCTGGCCTTCATGTCGTCCTTCGTGCTGGAGCTGCTGGCCACGCTTTCGGTGGCGCTGGTCGCGGTGAGCATGGGCTTCCGTGTGGTCGACGGCGCCTTCGACCTGCGCACCTCGCTGTTCGTGCTCATCCTCACCCCCGAGGTCTTCCTGCCGATCCGCCAGGTGGGCGTGCACTTCCACGACTCCGCCGAGGGCACGGCAGCTGCCGAGAAGGCCTTCGACATCATCGAGGCATCCGAGAACCAGCATCTCGGCGGCGATGAGCCCGCTCCCGATCCGGGCACAGCGCCGGTGGTCTTCGAGGACCTCGGCGTGCGCTATCCCGGCGCGCCCGGGTGGGCCCTGGAGCACTTCAACTGCCGCATCGACCCTGGTCGGGTGGTCGTGCTGCGGGGTTCCTCCGGTGCTGGAAAGTCCACCGCGCTGGCTGTGCTGATGGGCTTCCAGGCTGCTTCCCAGGGCCGGATTCTCATCGGCGGTACTGAGCTCGGTGACATCGATCTGGATGACTGGCGCCGCCACATCGCCTGGGTCAACCAGGACCCGGCGATGGTCAACGGCACGATCTGTGACAATGTGGCGATCGGCCACCCCGGGGCATCCCCCGAACAGTTGCGTGATGCGCTCGACCGGGCTGGCGGTGCTCTGCTGTCCCTGGACCATCAGGTGGGCGACGAGGGCGAAGGGCTCTCCTCGGGCGAGCGACGCAGGGTGGCCCTGGCCAGGGCACTGCTGCGTATCGACCTGGGAGGCGCGCGGCTGCTCGTGCTGGACGAGCCCACAGCAGGCCTGGACCAGAGCACCGAGGCGCTGGCTGTCGAGGCGGTGCGGATCACCGGGGCATCGGCGCTCGTCGTCTCGCACCGCGAGGCAGTGATCGAGGCCGCGGATGTCGTCATCGACGTACCCGCGCCGAACAGCGAGACCCCGTCCCAGGAAACGGGGCCGCAGGAGACGGTTCCGACCGGGCCCGTTGCGGCTACTGCTGCGCCCGCTCGCGAGCCCGACACGGCGGGGAAGCCTGGCAGAGGCCAATTCTTCTTCGGCGGGGAGAGCTATCCCTCGTCGATGAACAAGCGGCGCCCCGACCCCGATCCGGAACCGATCGTGCTCGACGAGAACGAGCTCGGCCCGGACACGTCACAGGTGCACCAGGCAGCTGTGCTGATTCGCCGCCTGATCGGCTCGGTGCCCAGGGGCGGACGGCGGCTGGGCATGAGCATCCTGCTGGCATTCTTCGCCGCAGGCTCGTCGGTGGGCCTGATGGGCCTGTCCGGCTGGCTGCTCAGCCGTGCCGCCGAGCATCCACCCGTGATGTACCTGCTCGCCGCCTCGGTGGGGGTGAGATTCTTCGGCATCGGCCGGGCCGTATGGCGTTATCTGGAGCGGCTGGTCGGGCACGACCTGGCGCTGCGCATGGAGGGTTCGCTGCGCGAGACCGTCTACGCGCGGCTCACCGGCACCACGCTGCTGGGCCGGCGGCAGGGAGATCTGCTGGTGCGCTGCACAGCCGATGTGGACTCCGTGATGGACGTGGTGGTGCGGGTGGTCGTGCCCTTCACCAGCTCGGTGCTGGTGATCATCGGCACCGCTGCCATGCTCGCCTACTTCTGCCCGCCAGCCGCCCTGATCGTGCTCGTGATGAGCCTGCTGGCCGGGCTGGTGATGCCCTGGGCGGGTGCCCGGCTCAGCCTGCGCGCCGACCAGGTCTCGGTTCCGCTGCGTGGTGAGCTCGCCGCGCAGGTGCACGAGGTGGTCCGCTGCGCTTCCGACATCGTTGCCTTCGGTGCCCAGCACGAGGCCCTGGAAGAGCTGCGCCGTACCGATGCCGCATTGGGTGCCGCAGAGGCCCGAGGCGCTTGGACCCGTGGCGTGGCCAGTGCCGGACAGATGCTCGCCTGCGGCTTCTCGGTGACCGGCGCGCTGCTGGTGGGCGGCCCCGCGGTGGCCTCCGGAGCTCTTCTGGGCAGGGCCCTGGCCCTGGTCGTGCTCACCCCGCTGGCGCTGCACGAAAGCTTTGGGGATCTCGGCCAGTCGGCGCAGACCTTCACCCGCACCCGCACGGCGCTGGGCAGGGTCATCGCGCTGCTCACCGAGCCGCCTGTCGGCCATGGCGATCGCGTGGTGGACCCGACGGGCGGATCTCGCGAGCTGGATGTGGAGCACCTGGACGCCGGCTGGCCAGACGGCCCGGTCATCGTGCGCGATGTGAGCATGCACCTGCCCCCCGGAGGGCGGCTGGCTCTCACCGGCTCCTCCGGTGTGGGCAAGACCACGGTGGCTGCCACCATCATGGGGCTCATCGATCCCCATGCCGGTCAGGTGCATGCCCCCGCCGCGATCGGCTATCTCGCCCAGGATGCGCACATCTTCGCCACTTCGGTCGCCGAGAATGTGCGCATCGGCGACAAGGACGCCACCGACGCGCAGGTCCGCGCCGCCCTGGATGAGGCCGGGCTGTGCACCATGGACCTGCAGCGGGTGGTCGGCGAGCAGGGCGCCACGCTGTCCGGTGGTGAGGCCCGACGGCTGGCGCTGGCCCGCGTGCTGGTCGGGCGCAGCGCCGACCGGTTGATCATCCTCGACGAGCCCACCGAGCACCTCGACAACGAGACCGCCGAGGCGATCATGGCCGACCTGTGGGCAGGGGTCGGCGATGCCGCTGTGCTGGTCATCAGCCACGACCCCGGGCTCGTCGCGGCCTGCCCGGTGAGTGTGGATCTGGAATCCCACCGGGCTGCCTCCGCGGGGCCACGCATTGTCGGCTGACCAGAGGCTGACCAGCTGGTTCAGTTTCTGTTCAGTGCTCATTCAGCGCAGATCGAGGGGCCCTGCGGGAGACGTCAGACAGCGCAGATCTAGGCTGACGGCATGCTCGTTGCATTCACCATCAGCCCCATGGGGAACGACAATCCGGATGGTTCGGTGCATGACGCCGTCGCCGCTGCCGTCAAGGTCGTCCGGGACTCCGGGCTGCCCAATGAGACCAACTCCATGTTCACCAATGTCGAGGGCAGCTGGGACGAATGCATGGCAGTCATCCATGACGCCTGCGATGCTGTCGCCGCGGTGGCGCCGCGCGTCTCACTGGTGCTCAAGGCAGACATCCGGGCTGGGCGCAGCGGCGAGATGACCGGCAAGCTGGAACGGTTGGAAGCCGCAATGGACAAACTCACCGACACCGCCAGAACCGAGAACTGACCCGCCCGCCGCCGAGAGCAGACGCCTGGATCCCGTGGCCGCTGAGAAGTGGCATCCCACCTCGCCATTGGTCATACCAACCAGATAGCATCGAAGAGTGAGCATTCGGTGCCAGTGAACAGCCACCGATCGGTCGGGCGGGCGCCGAGGCCCAGTTCCGGCGATTGGAGTCTCCCTGCCGGAGATTCATACAGACGAAGTAGAGGAACAGCAATCCATGACTCCTGAACATCGCGACATCACGCTGCTGCCCGACCTGGCCCGCGCCGCCGGCCGTGTCGGGCCGGTGCGCACCCGCATGCCCATCTATGTGGACCTGTTGCCACCGTGCAACAACGCCTGTCCCACCGGTGAGAACTGCCAGGAATGGCTTCGCCTGGTCAAGGCCAACGAGCAGGAGACCGCCTGGCGTCAGCTCGTCCGCGACAATCCCTTCCCGGCCATTCACGGCCGGGTCTGCTACCACCCGTGCGAGTCGGCCTGCAATCGCAAGGATCTGGACCAGGCAGTGTCGATCCACTCTGTGGAGCGATACCTCGGCGATCTGGCCATCGAGAAGGGCTGGCAGTTCAGCACTCCGCGAGTCGCCACCGGTCGCCGGGTGCTCATCATCGGGGCCGGCCCGGCCGGTCTGGCCGCCGCCTACCACCTGGCGCGCCTGGGCCACCAGGTTGAGGTCCACGATGCCGGCGAGCTGGCCGGCGGCATGATGCGCTACGGCATTCCCGAATACCGTCTGCCTCGCACCGTGGTGGACGCCGAGATCGCCAGGATCGAATCGCTCGGTGTGAAGATCGTGCTGAACCATCCCGTGAAGGACCTCATGGCCGAGCAGCGCGAGGGGCGCTTCGATGCCGTCTTCGTGGCGGTCGGCGCGCACCTCTCGCGCCGCGTTGATATTCCCAGCACCGACGCCTCCCACATGGTCAATGCGGTCGACTTCCTGCGCGGGGTCGCCAGCGGTGAGAAGCCGGTGATCGGCCGCAGGGTTGCGGTCTACGGCGCCGGCAATACCGCCATGGACGCTGCCCGCACGGCCCGCCGGCTCGGCGCCGAGGACGCCGTGATCATCTACCGGCGCACCGAGGCACAGATGCCCGCCCACAAGGAAGAACTCGAGGAGGCCGAGCGCGAGGGCGTCAAGGTGCACTGGCTGCGCACCATCAACCAGATGCACGAGGGCGACATCGAGGTCGAGATCATGGAGCTCGACGCCGACGGCAAGCCACACGGAACCGGCCGCTACGAGAAGCTGGCCGCCGACACGGTGATCATGGCCCTCGGCCAGGTCGCCGACACAGGCTTCCTGCACGACATCCCCGGCATGAAGTTCAACGACGATGTGGTGCGGGTCAACCCGAAGACCCTGATGACCGACGTGCCCGGCATCTTCGCCGGCGGCGACGCGGTGCCCTCGGACCGCACCGTCACCGTGGGCGTGGGCCACGGCAAGCGCGCAGCCAAGCAGATCGACAACTGGCTCAGCGCCCAGCGTCCTGACAAGCGGGTGAAGCATCCCGTGGTGAGTTTCGACGACCTGCACCTGTGGTACTTCGGGGATCATCCCCGCGAGGTGCAGACCGAGCTGGATCCCGATGAGCGCGTCGTCGACTTCGACGAGGTGGTCAAGGGCCTCACCGCCGATGAGGCGGTCTTCGAAGCCACCCGCTGCCTGAGCTGCGGCAACTGCTTCGAGTGCGACGGATGCTACGGATCCTGCCCCGAAGACGCCATCATCAAGCTCGGCAAGGGACACCGCTACCGCTTCGACTACGAGAAATGCACTGGCTGCGGCACCTGCTTCGAACAGTGCCCCGTCCATGCGATCGAAATGATTCCGGAGAAGTGACAACCATGACCACCACCATTTCAGCCGATCGCACCACCCTCGCAAGCCAGCAGCCCGCCGCACCAGTTCCGCAGGCCGACCCGGCCAACCAGATGATCTGGGACGGCAACACGGCAGCCTCCGATGTGGCATTCCGCATCAACGAGCTGTGCTCCATCTACCCGATCACGCCGAGCTCCCCGATGGCCGAGCTGGCCGACGAGTGGGCCGCCAGGGACCGGGTGAACATCTGGGGCCAGGTGCCCCAGGTCATCGAGATGCAGTCCGAGGCCGGCGCCGCCGGTGCGCTGCACGGTGCGTTGCAGGCCGGGGCGCTGTCCACGACCTTCACCGCCTCGCAGGGCCTGCTGCTGATGATCCCGAATATGTACAAGATCGCCGGCGAGCTGACCAGCACGGTCATGCACGTCGCCGCGCGCTCGCTGGCCACCCAGGGCCTGTCGATCTTCGGCGACCACCAGGACGTGATGGCCTGCCGCCAGACGGGCTTCGCGATGCTGTGCTCCACCGGCGTGCAGCAGTGTCACGACAATGCGCTGATATCCCAGGTGGCGACGCTGCGCTCCCGGGTGCCGTTCATGCACTTCTTCGACGGTTTCCGCACCTCCCACGAGCTGAACACCTGCCTGCAGCTCAGCGACGATCAACTGCGCAAGATGGTGCCCTATGCGCTGATCCGCGAGCATCGGGCTCGCGCACTCAGCCCCCAGCACCCCTTCATCAGGGGCACCGCGCAGAACCCGGATGTCTACTTCCAGGGCCGCGAGGGCTCCAACCCCTACTACAACGCGGTGCCCGGCATCGTCCAGGAGACGATGGACGAGTTCGCCGCCATGACGGGCCGTCAGTACCACCTGGTGGATTACTACGGTGCTCCCGACGCCGAGCGGGTCATCGTGATCATGGGCTCAGGCGCTGAAACCGCACTGCAGACCGTCAATGCGCTCAATGCCCAGGGTCAGAAGGTCGGTCTGGTCATCGTACGGCTCTACCGTCCCTTCCCGGTCGAGCAGCTGCTCGCCAGCATCCCCGCCAGCGTGCGCAGGATCGCCGTGCTGGACCGCACCAAGGAGCCCGGTGCCCACGGCGAACCGCTCTTCCTCGACGTGATGGCAGCCCTCTCGGAGGCATACAACGAAGGCACCCGCGAGACTCTGCCGACCATCATCGGTGGGCGTTATGGCTTGTCGAGCAAGGAATTCACGCCCGGCATGTGCGTGGCCATCTTCGATGAGCTGTCAGCAGGGCATCCCAAGCGCCGCTTCACAGTGGGCATCGAGGACGATGTCACCCATCTGTCGCTGAGCTACGACCCGTCCATCGACATGGAAGATCCCGCCACCCAGCGCGCCGTCTTCTACGGCATCGGCTCGGACGGCACCGTGGGCGCGAACAAGAACACCATCAAGATCCTCGGCCACGAGCCGGGCATCTTCGCACAGGGCTACTTCGTCTACGACTCCAAGAAGTCCGGCGGGCTCACCACCTCCCATCTGCGTTTCGGGCCGGATCCGATCAGGGCTCCGTACCTGGTGAACCAGGCCGGTTTCATCGGTGTGCACCACTGGGCCGACCTCAACCGCATCGACGTGCTGGCCTTCGCCCGCAAGGGCACCGTGGTGCTGCTCAACAGCCCCTACCCGGCCGAGCAGGTGTGGGATCGGTTGCCTGCTCCGATGCAGCGCAAGATCATCGATCTCGACCTGCAGATCTATGCCATCGACGCGGGCTCGGTGGCCCGCGATGTGGGTCTGGGCAACCGCACCAACACCGTGCTGCAGACCTGCTACTTCAAGATCAGCGGGGTGCTGGCCGAGGACCTGGCGATCGAGCGGATCAAGGACTCCATCACCAAGACCTATGCCAAGAAGTCGATGGACATCGTGCAGAAGAATCACGCGGCCGTCGACGCCGCGCTGGAGCGCCTGCACAAGATCGAGGTTCCCGGCAAGGTGACTTCCACCAGGGATTACGCAGCTCCGGTGCCGGACTTCGCGCCGCCCTTTGTGAAGGACGTCACGGCCGTCATGATGACCGAGCGCGGTGAGACGCTGCCGGTGTCGAAGGTGCCTGCGGACGGCTCGTTCCCCTCGGGAACCACCAAGTTCGAGAAGCGCAATGTCTCCGACATCATCGCGGTCTGGGATCCTCAGGCCTGCATCCAGTGCGGCAACTGCTCCTTCGTCTGCCCGCACGGCGTGCTGCGCGCGAAGTACTACCGTTCGGCGGCTGTCGACAAGGCTCCGGACAGCTTCGAGTCGGTTCCGCTGAACGCCGCCGGGTTGCCCGACGAGCGTTACACCCTGCAGGTCTTCGCTGAGGACTGCACCGGCTGCGGGCTGTGCGTCGAGACCTGCCCCGTGCACCCCATCGGCCAGCCGCAGCGCAAGGCGATCAATCTCTCCACCGTGCTGGACCGTACCGAGCAGCGGGCCAATGTCGACTTCTTCCAGTCGATCCCGGACCCCAAGCGCACCCGGGTGAACTACGGCGCGGTGCGTGGCGCCCAGTTCCTCGAGCCGCTGTTCGAGTTCAGCGGTGCCTGCCCCGGCTGCGGCGAGACGCCCTACCTGAAGCTGCTCACCCAGCTGTTCGGCGATCGTGCGCAGGTGGCGAATGCCACCGGTTGCTCGTCCATCTACGGCGGCAATCTGCCCACCACCCCATGGGCAAAGAATGCCCAGGGGCGCGGCCCGGCCTGGAGCAACTCATTGTTCGAGGACAACGCCGAGTTCGGCCTGGGCATGAGGCTGGCCGCCGACCTGCACTGGGAACTGGCGTGCCAGCGGGTCAGTGAACTGGCCTCGGAGATCAATGACGACGAGCTGGTGCAGGGGCTGCTCACCGCTCCGCAGGCACTGGAATCCGATCTGCACGCACAGGCCGAGCGGGTCGACCTGCTGCGCACCCGACTGGACGAGCTGGGTGGCCGGGACGATCTGGACAGGCCGACTCGCCAGAAGATCGACGATCTGCGCTCGGTGGTGGACAATCTGCTGCGCCGCTCGGTGTGGATCGTCGGCGGCGACGGCTGGGCATACGACATCGGTTCGGGCGGCCTCGACCATGTACTGGCCAGCGGGCGCAACATCAATGTGCTGGTGCTGGATACCGAGGTCTACTCCAACACCGGTGGCCAGAGCTCCAAGGCCACTCCGATGGGTGCCGTCGCCAAGTTCGCCACCGCAGGCAAGACCACCGCGTCCAAGGACCTGGCAATGCAGGCCGTGTCCTACGGCAATGTGTATGTGGCGCGGGTGGCGTTCGGTGCAGACCCGGAGCACACCCTCAAGGCCTTCCGCGAGGCGGAAGCCTATGACGGACCGAGCATCATCATCGCCTACTGCCACTGCATCAGCCATGGCTTCAATCTGCGCAAGGGGCTGGACCAGCAGTACAAGGCGGTGGCTTCCGGGCACTGGCCGCTGATGCGGTACAACCCGGCTGTACGCAATGCCGGCGGCAACCCCTTCCTGCTCGACGCGCCGCGCCCCCGGATCCCGATCTCGGAGTACCACAAGGCAGAATTGCGTTTCAAGATGCTGATGGCCAAGGATCCGAAGGAAGCCGAAAGGCTGCTGAGGCTCGGCCAGGCACAGGTCAACAGGCGCTGGGCCGACTACGAGGAGATGGCCTCACGGCCCGCAGAGATGTTCGCCGCCGATGCACGGAAGGACGCCTGAGATGCCCGACTTCGACAGTGAGGCACTGATGGCTGCAGCCGCCTCGGCCGCAGCGAAATCGGTGGCCGGCACCAACGCAACCGATCTGCTCATGGCGCCCACCCAGGTGCGCGAGCAGGTGGACAGGACCGCCGATGTCGATCTGACGACCACCTACATGGGCCTGACGCTGCCCTCTCCGGTGGTCGCCTCGGCTGGACCGCTGTCCCAGTCGGTGGCATCCATGCAGGCACTCGAAGAGGCTGGCGTCGGCGCGGTCGTCATGTACTCGTTGTTCGAGGAACAGGTGCGTCACGAGCAGGAGCAGGGTGTGCGCGTGCTGGAGGCGAACACGAACAGCTTCGCCGAGGCACTCAGCTATTTCCCGACCGAATCGGGCGGCTCGAACGGGGAGATCGCGCAATACCTCGATCTACTCACCAAGGGCGCCGATGCGCTGAGCATTCCCCTCATCGCCTCTCTCAACGGCGCTCATACGGGTGGCTGGACCAAGATGGCCCAGCGTCTGCAGGATGCCGGAGCCACCGGCATTGAGCTGAACACCTACTTCCTGCCGGGCGACTTCTCGCTCACCGGCTCGGAGGTGGAGCAGCGCCACCTGGAGATTCTGCAGTCCGTGAAGGATGTCGTGGACATTCCGGTGGCGCTCAAGCTGTCGCCCTACTTCAGCAACTTCGGCGAGTTCGCCATCCGGCTGGATGCGGCCGGAGCCGATGCGCTCGTGCTGTTCAACCGCTTCCTGCAGCCCGACATCGACATCAACCGGCAGGAGGTCGTCTCGGGCTTCGAACTGTCCCATCCCGAGGAGGGCAGGCTGCCGCGCACCTGGATCGCGGCGCTGCGGGACAATGTCTCCACATCGCTGGCCGCGACCAGCGGCGTCGACGGATATGTCGATGTGGTCAAGGCCATCCTGTCGGGTGCCGATGTCGTGATGACGACCTCGGCCCTGGTGCGGCGGGGCGCCGGTTACGCCACCGATCTCCTGTCCGGGCTGCGGCGCTATCTCGCCAGAGGCGAACTCAGCCTGGACCAGGCGCGCGGTCTTCTCGCCGTGCCCAAGACCGCATCCCTGGCCGAGTACGAGCGCTCGGGCTATGTGTCGGCGCTGGAGAAGGCCAAGCGGCGGTACGGAGTCTGAGTCACCACACGGTCTGCGCCGTCACGAGTTCTGGGGCTGGGGACAGCAGCAACTGCCCAGGGTTCCACATCACGGAAGAATTGGTGCCACGGAAGGACCGGTGCCACGGAAGAAACGGAAGAAGGGGCCGTGGGCGAAGACGCGCAGCAGCACATCGATGGACTCGGCGGGTTGTTCTCGCTGCGCGGTCACCGGGCGCTGGTGACCGGTTCGGTGCGAGGTATCGGCCTTGATGTCGCGCGTGCACTGGGGCTGGCGGGAGCATCCGTCATCGTCAACGGCCGTCGTGCCGAAACCGTCGGCGAGACGGTTGAGGTGCTGCACGCCGAGGGCATCGGCGCAGATCCGCTGGTTGCGGACCTGGCTGTGGAAGAGGCCGTCGAGCGGCTCATCACAGCGGTGGGGGAGCGAACCGACATCCTGGTGAACACCATCGGTGCGCGTGACCGCCGCGGTACCAGGGACATGGCGACCGCCGAATTCAGGGCGCTCGTCGAAGTGGACCTGGTGAGCATCTACACGCTCAGCCGTGCCATCGCCGCCCGGATGGTCGAACGGGGGCACGCCGGGAGGATCATCAACGTGTCCTCGGTGGTGGGCCACCTCGGCAAGCCCGATGATGTTGCCTACAGCGCCGCCAAGGCTGGCTTGGAAGGGCTCACCCGGGCGATGGCTGCCGATCTGGGGCCCTACGGCATCACCGTCAACGCCATCGCCCCCGGCTGCATCGCCACCGACACCAACCGCGATCTCTACGAGGACCCGGACTGGTCGAGCTGGCTGCGGCGCCGCACCATGCTCGGCCGTTGGGGCCGGCCCCAGGAGATTGCCGGCATCATCGTGGCGCTGGCCTCCGACGCCGGCTCCTTCATCACCGGCCAGACCATCGACGTGGACGGCGGCCTGGCCGCCCGCTTCTGATCGGCAGGCCAGGCGCGGCTCAGGCGGCGTCCTGCCTTCCGGCGTTGAACTGGGACTGGTAGAGAGACCAGTAGGCGCCCTCGGCGGCGATCAACTCCTCGTGGCTGCCCTTCTCCACGATCGTGCCGTGCTCCATCACCAGGATGAGGTCCGCATTGCGGATCGTGGAGAGCCGGTGCGCGATGACGAAGCTGGTGCGGCCCTGCCGCAGCCGGTTCATGGCCTGCTGCACCAGCACCTCGGTGCGGGTGTCCACAGAGCTGGTGGCCTCGTCGAGAATGAGGATCGCCGGATCAGCGATGAACGCCCGCGCAATGGTCAGCAACTGCTTCTCGCCGGCGGAAACATTCGATCCCTCATCGTCGATGACGGTGTCGTAGCCCTGCGGCAGCATGTGCACGAAGCGGTCCACATAGGCGGCCGTGGCGGCTGCCACCACCTGTTCATCGCTGGCGTCCGCCTTGCCGTAGGCGATGTTGTCGTGGATCGTTCCGCCGAACAGCCAGGTGTCCTGGAGCACCATGCCCAGCTGGCTGCGCAGCTGGGCGCGGGGCACCCCCGCGATGTCGACACCGTCCACGGTGATCCGTCCGCCCTGCACGTCGTAGAAGCGCTCCAGCAGATTGACCAGGGTGGTCTTGCCGGCCCCGGTCGGCCCGACGATTGCGATCTGCTGGCCGGGCTTCGCCTCCAGCGACAGGCCCTCGATGAGCGGCTCGTCGGGGGTGTAGCTGAAGTCGACGTCCTCGAAACGCACATGCCCCTTCGTCGGCAGGACGAGGCTTCCGGTGGCGTCGGGGGATTGCTCGGAGGCGTCCAGCACCTCGAAGACACGCTCGGCGCTGGCCACGCCCGACTGCAGCAGATTGGTCATCGAGGCCAGCTGGGTGATGGGCTGGGTGAACATCCGGGAGTACTGGATGAAGGCGGTCACGTCGCCGATCTGCATCTGCCCGCTGGCCACCTTCAGGCCACCGATCACGGCAACCACGACGTAGTTGAGATTTCCGATGAAGAAGTTGACAGGCATGATCAGCGCGCTGATCGCCTGGGCGCCGAAGGACGCCCGGAACAGCTCGTCGTTGGTGTCCTTGAACTCGGCCTCCACCTCACGGCGCCGCCCGAAGACCTTCACCAGGGCATGGCCGCTGTAGGCCTCCTCCACCTGGCCGTTGAGCCGGCCGGTGGCCGTCCACATCCGCACGAAGCGCTTCTGGGCCTGCTTGCCGATGAGAATCGACACCACCGCCGACAGTGGCACGATGAGCACGGTCACCCCGCCCAGCAGCGGGCTCACGGTGAACATCATGATGAGCACGCCGACCAGTGTCAGGGACGCATTGAGCATCTGGCCGAGCGTCTGCTGCAGGGTCTGGGAGATGTTGTCGAGGTCATTGGTCACTCGGCTGAGCAGTTCACCGCGCGGCTGGTGGTCGAAGTAGCTCAGCGGCAGACGATCGATCTTCTCGCTCACCCTGTCGCGCAGCCGGTACACCGCCCACATCACCGCCCTGTTGAGCAGGAAGGACTGCAGGAAACTCAGCGCCGCTGAGGCCACTGCCAGTGCCACGCACCAGGCCAGAATCGTGCCGAGCCGTGAGAAGTCGATGCCCTGGCCCGGCACCACATGCATCGTCTGGATCATCGCCGCCTGGTCACCGCGGCCCTGGGCCCGAAGGCCGGCCACGACCTGGTCGACTGACACCCCGCTGGGCAGATGCTTGCCGATGAAGCCGGCGAAGACCACATCTGCGGCCCTGCCGAGCAGTTTGGGAAGGTACACGTTGAGCGCCACGGAGATGATGCCCATCACCACCACAATGGTCAGTACTACCTTGTCGTACCGGAGTTCGCCGAGCAGCCGGCGCAGCGACGGGCCGAACGAGACGGCCTTCTCCTGAACATGGTTGGCCCCGGGGCCGTACTGCCGGGAGGCATTCTTCGCGTACTCGGGACGCTTGTTCGAGGCTGGACCCTTCGCCGGGTCCTGCCGATCGCTGTTCTCGGGGACAGCCGTACGGCTGTTCTGGTCGGCGCTCATGCCGCCTCCTCGGCTGTCATCTGGGAATCGACGATCTCGCGGTAGGTCTCGCAGCTGGTGAGCAGCTCGGAGTGCGTGCCGCGCCCGACGATGCGTCCGGCGTCCACCACAATGATCTGGTCGGCATTGCGGATGGTCGACACCCGTTGCGCCACGATGAGCACGGCCGAGTCCCCGGTCTCGTGGGCCAGCGCAGCACGCAGCCGCGCATCAGTGGTCACGTCCAGCGCGCTGAAGGCATCGTCGAAGACGTAGACCTCGGGCTTCTTCACCAGCGCTCTGGCGATGGACAGTCTCTGCCGCTGGCCGCCCGAGACATTCGTGCCGCCCTGGGAGATCTCCGCCTCGAGTTGTCCGGTCATCGCGCTGACGAAATCCTCCGCCTGCGCGGTGCGCAGCGCCTCCCACAGCTGTTCGTCGGTGGCGCCGGGATTTCCGTAACGCAGATTGGAGGCGACCGTGCCGCTGAACAGATAGGGCTTCTGGGGCACCAGGCCGACGCGGCTCCACAGCAGGTCCATGTCCAGATCCCGGATGTCGGTGCTGTCCAGCCGGATCTGCCCGCCGGTCACATCGAACAGGCGGGGGATGAGATTGACCAGGGTGGTCTTGCCCGAACCGGTGGCGCCGATGACGGCCGTGGTGGTGCCCTTCCGTAGCGACATCGTGATGTCGTGCAGCACCGGCTGCTCAGCGTTCGGATAGCTGAAGGCGACGTGCTCAAGCTCCAGCGATCCCTGCGCAGGCAGTGCAGTGATCGGGTGTTCGACCGGGCCGACCGTGGTTTCGGTTCTCAGCACCTCCATGATCCGGCCTGCGCAGATCGATGCGCGCGGCACCATCATGGCCATCATCGTCGCCATCATGACGCTCATCAGCACCTGGATGAGGTAGGCCATGAAGGCGGTGAGCTGACCCACCTGGATGTTCCCGTCGTCCACCCGGATGCCGCCGAACCACCACACACCGGCGGTGGAGACATTCATGATGAGGATGACAAGGGGGAAGAGCAGCGCGAAGAGCATGCCGATCCGGATGCCGATCCTGGTGAGGCCGAGGTTCGCGCGGTCGAAGCGGACCCTCTCGCTGTCCTGGCGGACGAAGGCGCGGATCACCCGGATGCCGGTGATCTGCTCGCGCAGCACCCGGTTGATGGTGTCGATGCGCTTCTGGTTCTTCGCGAACAGCGGGCTCATCCGGCTGGCGATGAGGCCCACTCCGATACCGAGTGCGAGCATCGCGACCACGATGATCCAGGCGAGCCCGGCGTCCTCGCGCAGCGCCATCACGATGGCACCGGCCATCGTGATGGGAGCGCCCAGGATGAAGATGCAGCTCATCAGCACAAGCTGCTGCACCTGCTGCACATCGTTGGTGTTACGGGTGATGAGGCTCGGGGCCCCGAAATGATTGACCTCCTGGGAGGAGTAGCCGAGCACCGTGTCGAACAGATCCGCGCGGACGTCACGGCCGATCGCCATGGCCATGCTCGCCCCGAAATAGGCGGCCGCCATCTGGCTGAGCACCTGTGCCAGGGCGATGAGCAGCATCAGCCCGCCGGTGTGCCAGATGTAACCGGTATTGCCGAGCGCGACGCCCTGGTCGATGATCTTGGCATTGAAGGTGGGCAGCGCAAGTGACGCCAGCGAGGCAACTACTTGCACGAGGATGACCGCGAGCAGTTGCCAGCGGTAGGGGCCGAGGTAGCGGCCCAGGAGTTTCAGGAGCATTGCTTGTCCTTCTGGAGACCGTGGAGGAGTAGGTCTGCGAGGGCGGCCGGGGAAGTGTGGAGGTGGTCGCCGAACATGGGGTGGTAGGTGGCCAGTGCCACCGAGCGGAGCAGAGCGGCGGCGCGCGGCAGATCGCTGCGGAGCTGATCCGCCCACGGCGTCAGCGTGACCTCGATGGCGTCCTGGAGGGCGCGGTTTCTGGTGGTCATCGGCCGTTTTCCCTTGTGAGGGTGAGGGGAGATGTCCGGTGAGGGCATGGCGTGCAGGGCTGCGAAGAGTGCGGTGACTCCCGCGATGTTGTCGTGCAGGAGCGTGATGGTGCGTGTCACCCTGGCGCCGAGGTCGGGGTCTTCGGGGAACGCCTGGATCGCCCGGATCGTGGGAGTGGGGTCGAGGACATCTTCGATGACGGCATCCAGCAGTTCCTGCTTGGAGCCGAAGACCCGGAAGATGGTGCCCTCGGCCACTCCTGCCGCTTCGGCGATCTGCTTGGTCGTGAAGGCGGCACCGTGGGCCACCAGCAGGGGCCGGGTGGCATCAATGATCGTCCTGCGCCGCTCATCGGCGGGCAGTGGTGCTGCACGTGTCACAGATTTCAAGCTTAGTGAGTGAGTGCTCACTCATTCAAGAGTGATGTCGTCGAGGGTGTCGGCTGGTGCGGTTCTCAGCAGCCCCGCTCGTGGACGAGTGGAGGGCGGTCACCGCGAATGGAGGCGACCATGTCCACCACCCTGCGGGTGGCCTGCACATCATGGGTGCGGAAGAGCACGGCGCCGAACCAGGCGGCTATGGCGGTGGCCCCGAGGCTTCCTTCCAGGCGTTCCGCGGCCGGCAGGCCGAGGGTTTCGCCGACGAAGTCCTTTCGGGAGATCGCCATCATGAGAGGGAAGCCGAGGGTGGTCAGCTCGCCTGTGTGACGCAGCAGGGCCAGCGAGTGCTCGGTGTTCTTGCCGAAGTCCAGAGTGGGGTCGAGCAGCACCTGTTCGGGGCCGAGGCCCGCTCGCAGTGCCGTGGCCGCACCCTGCTCCAGGCGGTCACGCACGGCGGTGAGCACGGCCTCGTCCGAGTCGTCACCGTAGTGCACATCGATCGGGTCCGTGCGCGGCGGCAGGCCGCCTGTGTGCGAGACGACATAGGCCGTACCCTGCTGGGCTGCGGCTGCCACCAGAGCCGGGTCGTTGCCCTGCCAGGTGTCGTTGACGAGGTCGATAAGACCGTCGCAGGCCTTGGCCACTTCGCTTCGCCAGGTGTCGAGGCTGAGCAGCACATCGGGGTGGCGACGCCGGATCTCCTGCAGGAGCGGCCTGACCCGGTCGATCTCCTCATCGGCGTCCACCCAAGGGCCCTGCTGGCCGGCCCGAACGCCGCCGACGTCGACCACGTCGGCGCCATCGGCCACCACGCAGTCGACGCGTGCCAGTGCTTCGTCGATGTCGCTGAACCGGGCGGGGGAGTAGAAGCTGTCGGGGGTGCGGTTGACGATGGCCATCACTGCGGGATGCGCGGCGTCGAAGACCTGATCGCGCAGCCGCAGCGGGGTCAGCACGCCCAGAGCAGTCACCGGTACCTCCTTTGCTCATTCTGCCCCGCGGGTACGGTCCGCGGCTATGCGTCCAGGGTGGTTTCGCGGGTGCCGTCGGGTTGGTGGCGGCTCGGCTGCTCGATGATGACCGGAGAACCGGCTGCCGGCTTGCAGCCGGGCTGCGGGCTCGCCATTGTGGGCAACGGGTGGTTCGGGGCGAGGAGAGGTGCGTGGATCATGGCTGACTGGGATTCGGCGAAATACCTGGAATTCGTCAACGAGCGCACCCAGCCGGCGATCGACCTGGCCAACCGCATCCATCTCGACGATCCGGGAAGGATCCTGGACATCGGGTGCGGCCCAGGCAACAGCTCCGCGGTGCTGGCCGGGCGGTTCCCGAAGGCAGACATTCTCGGGGTCGACAATTCGCCGGCCATGATCGAATCGGCCAGGGACAAGCACCCGGAAATTCGATTCCAGCTGTGCGATGCAGCTCGTGATTTGCCGGCACTGCCGGGTGGCTACGACGTGGTCTTCTCGAATGCCTGTATCCAGTGGATACCGGATCACCCCAGGATTCTGCAGGAGATGATGGGTCTGTTGAGCCTTGGCGGGGTGCTGGCCGTGCAGACGCCCATGAACTACCAAGAGCCAATTCATCTGATCATCGGCGAGGTGTCCACCAGCCGGAAATGGGCGGCGAAGTTCGACGATCCGCGGATCTTCCACAACCTGGAGCAGGGTGAATACTTCGATCTGCTGTCCGGGTTGGCCACGGAATTCACGCTGTGGCAGACCAGCTACTTCCATGTGATGTCCTCGCACGAGGACATCATGGAGTGGTATCGGGGCACAGGGCTGCGTCCCTATCTGAATGCACTCCCCGATTCCGACAAGCGCGATTTCGAGGCGGACATCTACCGCGAAATCGTGAAGGCCTATCCGGTACAGCGCAATGGCCAGATCATTTTCCGGTTCCCGAGGTTCTTCTTCACTGCCACCAGATGAACAGCGGGGCGGGCATCGGAGGGGCGATCGGGCAGCTGGACGCCTCACGGCCAGGGCCGTACCTCCTCGAGGATCTGGGGACTGGTGAGGACTGAGATCCCGGTTTCCCCCATTCCCGCCAATCCCATGAATCCGGCGGGACCATGGCATCCGATACGAGCACGATTCGGCAGCAGCCGCGTTCGCCGGCCTCGTGGAGGGTGGGGACCGAGTGCTGGGTAGGTTGTTGATCCCTGCCTGTCGCGGCTGACATACACTGGCTGCGCCCCTACCGAGGAGAACCCTTGAGAATGTGAGATCCGGCACCCGGGTTCCGGTGTGCCACACGGCCCGTTGACCCGCCGATCCGAGGATCTCACATGTCCCTCACCCCTCATCACGCTCCCTCCGTCTCCCCTTCTGTCGTCTGCGACCGGCTGAGCTTCTGCTGGCCGGACGGCCAACCGGTGTTCACCGAACTCGATCTCGCGCTGCCGCCCGGCCGAGTCGGAATCATCGGTGACAACGGTGTCGGCAAGTCAACCCTGCTGCGCCTGGTCCACGGCGAACTGACACCGAACTCGGGCTCGGTCCGTACCTCGGGAAGCTGCCGGTGGTTGCCCCAGCGCATCGCGTCGACGGCCGACGACACGGTGGTCGATCTGTTGGGGATCTCCGCGGTTCTCCGGGCCCTGGAGCGCATCGAGTCGGGAAGCGTGGATGTCGAGGACTTCGACACCGTCGGCGAGGACTGGGACGTGGCGCCCCGCGCCGTCGTTGCGTTGAGGTCTGCGGGGCTGGACGCCGACGAGGGCTGGCTGAGCCGTCGCCTCACCCAACTGTCCGGAGGAGAGGTCATGACCATCGCGCTGACCGGGGTCCGGCTGGCCGGTGCCGACCTGACCCTGCTCGACGAACCGACCAACAATCTCGACCGCAGTGCCCGGGAGCGCTTCAACCGCTCGCTGGACAGCTGGCCGGGGAGCGTCCTGGTGGTCAGCCATGATCGTGACCTGCTCGAGCACGTCGACACGATCTGTGAGCTCGACCCGCGGGGTGCTCAGCTCTTCAGCGGCACCTTGAGCCAGTACGAGGGCCATCGCGAGGCCCGCCAGCTCGCGGCGCAGCGGCGGTTGCGTGAGGCCGACGCCGAGCTGGCCCGAATCCAACGGCAGGTGCGCGCCGAGCAGCAGCGCCAACAGCAACGCGATCGGGCCGCACGACGGGAGAATGCCCGCGGCAACGTCACGAAGGGGGAGGCCGACTACTTCACGAATCGGGCGCAGAAGAACAGCGGCTCGAAGCGGGCTGTGCATTCGGGTGAACGTGACGATGCGCTGCGCGCCCGTGCCGAGGCGGACGCACAGGCCAGAGCGCCCGAACACATCCGCATCGAGCTTCCCGACACCGTGCTCGCCCCGACCCGCCGGGTGCTGGCACTACGTCACGGCGAGCAGGAGCTGCGGGTGGACGGCCCCGAGCGCATCCGGCTGGCGGGGGACAACGGGACCGGCAAGTCCACCCTGCTCGGACTGCTCACCGGCACCGTCCTCGCCGCTCCGGCTGGACTGTTCGCCGCACCCGTCCGGGTGAGTCTCGCCCCGGACGTTCCCTGGGCGATGCTGGACCAACGCCTCGACATGCTCAACAGATTCGCCACCGGCTTCGACGCAATGCGTGCCGCCTCACCCGAGCGCAGCCCCCAGCAGGCGCGGGAACTGCTGGCCCGCCTGCTGCTCACCAAGGACATGCCGCTGCGGGCGGTGGCCAGCCTGTCGGGAGGCGAGCGATTCCGTCTCGCGCTGGGTTGCGTGCTGTTCGCCCGTCCCGCACCGCAGCTCCTGCTGCTCGACGAACCGACGAACAACCTCGACATGGCATCGGTGGAAGTGCTCATCCAGGCGCTGGACGGCTATGCCGGAGCCTTGCTGGTGGTGAGCCACGACAATCACCTCGTGGACGGTCTGCGGATCAATCGGGTGTGGCAGCTTGCGAGGGGATCGGCTGGTACAACGATCGAGGACCGCCTGATGTGATTCTGCGGAGCAGCGCGAGTTTCTCACCGGTCATTTTCCAAGGACGACAGATGACAGGTCCTGCAGTGCCGACGGCCCTTTCGACCGGCCAGCTGATCGATCCGGAGGCCTCCGGCGGGTCCACGCTAGGATCGGCGGGTGAGCCAGCAGCATCCCAAGCAACCGCAGAGCACCGATGACAGCATCGAGCAGGACCTGCCCGAGCAGTTCAGAATTCGCTCTGACAAGCGCGCACGCTACCTGGACGAGGGCGAGCAGGCCTACCCGGTCGACCTGCGACGTGACCACACGCTGGCCGAGGTGCGCGCTGGCTGGCCCGATCTGGAGCCCGGTCAGGAGACTCAGGATGTCGTGACCATCGGCGGTCGCGTCATCTTCCTGCGCCCCTCCGGCAAGCTGTGCTTCGCCACCCTGCAGGACGGTTTCACCCCCGATGCCGATGCCGAACGCCTGCAGGTGATGCTCTCCAGGGCCGAGATCGGGGACGAGGCTCTGGCAGCGTGGAAGTCCGACATCGACCTCGGCGATTTCGTGTGGGTGCGCGGTCGCGTCATCGCGTCCCGGCGCGGCGAGCTGTCGGTGATGGCCCAGGAGTGGAGGCTCGCCTCCAAGGCGCTGCGTCCCCTGCCGACGCTGCACAAGGAGCTCTCCCAGGAGTCCCAGGTGCGCCAGCGCTACAACGATCTCATCGTGCGGCCCGAGGCGCGCGCGATGGTGCGCGAGCGCGCGGCGATCACCCGCACGATCCGCAACAGCCTGGAGGACCAGGGCTATCTCGAGGTGGAGACGCCGATTCTGCAGTCCCAGCACGGCGGCGCTGCGGCACGGCCCTTTACGACGCACCTCAACGCCTTCGACATCGACATGTACCTGCGCATCGCGCTGGAACTGCACCTCAAGCGCATCATGGTGGGCGGCGCGGATCGCGTGTACGAGGTGGGCCGGGTCTTCCGCAACGAGGGCGTCGACTCCTCGCACAGCCCCGAGTTCACCATGCTGGAGGCCTACCAGAGCTGGGGTGACCAGTTCACCATCGCCGACACACTGAAGTCGGTCATCCTGGCCGTCGCGGACGCTGTCGGGAAGCACCAGATCGAAACCGAGCACGGCGTCATCGACCTGGACGGCGAGTGGACGTGGCTGCCTGTGTACGAGGGCCTCTCGCAGGCCGTGGGCGAGGAGACCACACCGGACACCCCGCTGGAACAGCTGCGTCAGATCGCCGACGCCCACCACGTGGGCTACGACGAATCCTGGATCGACCAGAAACTCGTGGTGGAGCTGTTCGGGGAGCTGGTCGAGAAGAAACTCCTGCAGCCCACCTTCGTCTGCGACTTCCCCGAGATAGCCCAGCCACTGGCGCGCCGGCATCGCTCCAAGCCCGGCTGCATCGAGGCCTGGGACCTCATCATCGGCGGGATGGAGCGCGGCACCGGCTTCAGCGAGCTGGTCGACCCGGTCATCCAGCGCGAGATCCTCACCCAGCAGTCACTCGCCGCTGCCGCCGGCGACCCCGAGGCGATGCAGCTGGACGAGGACTTCCTGAACGCCCTGGAACAGGGCTGCCCTCCGATGGGTGGCCTCGGTCTGGGCATCGACCGGCTCATCATGCTGTTCACCAATGCCGGTATCCGCGAGACGATCCTCTTCCCGCTGCTCCGGCCACAGGGGTGACACATTGCGGTGCCGGCCCGGACCGCTCCACGGCCTGCCTCGGAAGAATCCGCTGTCGCAGGCCATCGACCTCGCCCCAGCCACGTCAGAATCGCCGTCCGGCCGGCGGTGGACCCCGGCGGCACCGTCCACCCTGCTGATGGGGCGAATGCTGGCAGCCAGGAGTGGAACTCTGGGCGCGGTTGGGGCAGACAGAGCCCGCCGATGGGAATGGTCCGCCCGATACGGGGCTGGATGATGGGCGCTGACCTTCAGCGTCGCTGGAACAGGAGGATCACGTCATCGATGATGGCCTGCTGGCCGTCCGGCCCCGCCACGTGACGAGGATGCCTCTCATCCAGCACAGTCGTCCAGAGATCCGGGTCGAGGACGAGCCCGCTCATCGGGTCCTCCGCAGCATGAGGACGGTGCCTCGCCGCAGCTGACCAGGGCGGTGTCGTGCCGTGCGAGACGACGAGCAGATGACCGCCAGGGCGCACACGCCCAGCGGCTTTCCGCAGGATCTTCCCTCGGTCGAACTCCACCGGCGAGTGCATGAAACTGGACGTGACGAGGTCGAATGTCTCGTCGGTGCGCCACTGTGCCAGATCGTCGGCCACGAACTGACAGCGCCGCGGGCCGAGCCCGAGGTCCAATGCGGCCGCCGAGGCGCGTTCGATCGCGGTGGGTGAGATGTCGATCCCGGTGACCGACCATCCCCGCTGGGCCAGCCAGATGGCATCCCCACCTTCTCCGCAGCCGAGATCGAGGGCGTTGCCGGGTGTGAGTTCAGAGATGGCGTACACCATCGCCTGGTTCGCGTGGCCGGACCACACGGCATCGCTGCCAGAACCGGCATACCGCCGCTCCCAGAACTCAGCCGGTGACAATTCAGGTGCATCCTTGTGTCCACGTCGGCCGTTGCCGGCGCCGGATGCATCCTCCCGCGAAGGACTGCTCGACATTGTCCGCTCCTTCCAGACCCTGCGACATGACCATCTCCGCCGGCCATGTGCCGGACCAGATCTCCGCCATTATGGGCCGTGAACTCGGTGGCTTGCGATGACGGGGACGCCCGAGCCACGAGTACTGCCGGTGACGTCAGCCCTGCAACGCTCCCTCCGACGTCAGCCCACATCCGCAGTTGCGGATCCGGACAGCGCGAACACGCAATACAGTCCATGCGGGGGACCTTCCCCAATCCGGGCAGCGACCCAACTGTTGAGGGCACGTAGTGGACGAAGGGAAGTTCCCATGGCACCCGATCCCGAATCGCCGAGTGACGAGGCCGCCCGGCTGGTCGCCGAGATGACCCTGGAGGAGAAGGCCGGTCTCACCTCCGGCGCCGACTTCTGGCACACCAAGGGTGTCGAACGCCTTGGCCTGGCACCGATCATGATGACTGACGGCCCGCACGGGCTGCGCAAGCAGATGGACGATCCGGGCCTCACCGGGCTGGACAAGTCGATTCCCGCCACCTGCTTCCCCACCGCCGCTGCCCTCGGCTCCACCTGGGATCCGGACCTGTTGCGCCGGGTCGGAACGGCCCTGGGCGAGGAGGCCCGAGCGAATCAGGTGGCCGTGCTCCTCGGCCCCGGCCTCAACATGAAGCGTTCTCCCTTGTGCGGGCGCAATTTCGAGTACCTCTCCGAGGATCCGCTGGTGGCCGGTGTGGCCGGCGCCGCGCTCGTCGAGGGCATCCAGTCGGTCGGCGAGGGCACCAGCCTGAAGCATTTCGCGGCCAACAACCAGGAGACCGACCGCATGCGGGTCAGCGCGGACGTCGACGAGCGCGTCCTTCGCGAGATCTATCTGGCCGCCTTCGAGCACATCGTGAAGCACGCCCATCCCTGGACGCTGATGTGCTCGTACAACCGGATCAACGGCGTCTACTCGTCGGAGAATCCCTGGCTGCTCACCTCCGTGTTGCGCGAGGAATGGGGTTTCGAGGGGCTCGTGATGTCCGACTGGGGCGCTGTCGACGAGCGGATCGCCGGGCTCATCGCCGGGCTCGATCTGGAGATGCCCTCGTCCGGCGGTGGTACCGATGCCCAGATCGTCGCGGCCATTCGAGAGGGCAACCTGGACGAGAAGGTGCTCGACCAGGCAGCCATCCGGGTGACGACGATGCTGATCCGTGCCCGCGATGCCAGGCCCGAGCACGGCCATTTCGAATTCCCTGTGCACCATCGCCTGGCGCGCGAGGCCGCTGTCGCCGGGTCTGTGCTGCTGCGCAATGAGCCCGGTGAGCAAGGTCCGATGCTGCCGCTGCGGATCGGGGACTACGACGAGGAGAACCGTCTCGTCGTCATCGGTGAGTTCGCCCGCACGCCCAGATATCAAGGTTCCGGCTCGTCCCGGATCAATCCGATCCGGCTCGGCGACGCTCTCACCGGTCTGGAGGATCTGCTCGGCTCGCATGTGGGCTTCGAGCCCGGCTTCCACCTGCTGGAGGCGGAGGAAGAGCCCGGTCAGGAACTGTCCGCCGAGGAGCTGGTCAACAATGCCGTCGAGGCCGCTCGTGATCGCGATGTCGTGCTGTTCGCCGGGCTGCCCGCTGAGGACGAATCCGAAGGCTACGATCGCACCACCATCGACCTTCCCGCCGAGCAGATCAGCCTCATCCACAAGGTGGCCGCCGTCGCCCGTCGCACGGCCGTGCTGCTCTCGAACGGTTCGGTGGTGCGCCTGTCGGACTGGGAGGACGAGGTCGACGCGGTGTTGGAGTGCTGGCTGGGCGGCCAGGCCGGTGGTGCCGCGATGGTGCAACTGCTGTTCGGTTACCAGTCGCCGTCGGGCCACCTTGCGGAGTCGATTCCCCGCGAGCTGCCGCAGGTCCCGGCGCAGCTGAACTTTCCCGGCGCCGACGGCCACGTGCAATACGGCGAGGGCATCTTCATCGGCTACCGCGGACTGGACGCCATGGCACAGCCCGTCTCGCACCCCTTCGGTTTCGGACTCACCTATACGACCTTCGTCATCGACGAGATCACCGCGCCCGACAGCGTGGTCATCGAGGAAGACACGCCTCAGGACGCCGTGGTGGCCACCGTGTCGGCTCACATCACGAATACCGGGAGCCGGCACGGTGCCCAGGTTGTGCAGCTCTATCTGGGGCGCACCGGCGACAGCCGGATTGCCCGCGCCCCACGTGAACTGCGTGGTTTCGTCACGGTGGATCTCAACAGGGGTGAGTCCGCACCGATTGCGTTCCCGGTGACCAGACGGGATTTCTCGCACTGGGACACCGCCTCGCACAGCTGGATCGTCGAGCCCGGGTCATGGGAGTTCGCCGTCGGGACCTCCAGTCGTGATTTCGACGCCCAACTGCCGGTCGATGTCGAGGCGCCGCCCCTGAGTCATCGCCTGGGCCCCGATTCGACACTCGCGGAATGGCTCGAAGACCCCCTGGGTGCTCCTCAGTTGGACGATCCGGCACTGGGCATCGCGGACCTGCTGGCCGATGCCGGGACCTCGGCGATGATGGGGAGCGTCCCCATGATCCGGCTGTTGAGAATGAACTCGCTGGACGATCCGGATACGGTGCTCAAGGGCATGCTCGACCGGCTGGAGTGAGCCGCTGGGCGTCCAGATGCACGGGGGTGACAGCCATCGATGGCGCTCCAGCGCGAGTCGTGTGCCTCGGAAACGTGTGCCTCGGAAATGGATCCCGGTCCATCGGGTGAGTTGGGTCCCGGGCCTTTCGTCCGGTGCCCGCGACGAGCGGCTGTCCCCGGACTTGCGCTCGGGGAAGGGCCGGGCATCCCAGCCAGTCGCACGCGATGAAACCACCATCATCCGGTCTGCCGCGTGCGACGGACCTTCACTTCCCTCTTGGTCGCACGCGACCAATGTCTACTTCCACAACGTGGCGACGAAGAAGCTGCCCGCGATGAGCCCGAGCCCGATGAGGAAGTTCCAGTTTTCGAGGGCGGACATGAACGGGATCTGGTCACCGGCGATGTAGAACACCACCAGCCAGATCACGCCGATCAGGCCGAGCGGCACGAAGACCCAGGGAACCCAGCCGCGGTCGGCGAACATCGAGATCGAATTCTTGCGCTTCACATTCTGGGCTGGACGCTTCCTGCTGTCCTTGACGGCACCGGTCTTGTGGGGGTCCTTGTGCTGAGCGGCCTTCCTGTCGGCGGCCTGCTTGCGAACATGTGACTCCGGCACGGTGCTGGTGCTCCTCGTGTGATCTGTGGGCGGCCCGTCAATGTGCTGCGGACCTGCAGTCCCCATAAGACTAGACTGTCGCGCTTGGAAGTCGGGGGGTGCTCCCCGCTGGCCGTCTGTCCCAGATGACCGGCAGGTAGCCTGAGGCCATGAGCAGGATTCTCGTCGTGGACAACTACGACTCGTTCGTCTACAACCTCGTGCAGTACCTCGCCCAGCTCGGCGCGCAGGTCGAGGTGTGGCGCAACGATGACCCGCGCCTGGAATCTGGCGAGTGGCGCACTGGCTACGACGGTGTTCTGCTGTCACCCGGCCCAGGAGCGCCCGAGCAGGCCGGTGCCTGCATCGATATCGCCCGCATGGCGGGTCCCAGGCTTCCGGTGTTCGGTGTCTGCCTCGGCCTGCAGGCGATCGGTGTTGCCTTCGGCGGAGTGGTCGGGCGAGCCCCCGAGATCCGGCACGGCAAGTCCAGCGAGATCCACCATGATGGCCTCGGCGTCTTCGACGGCCTGCCGAATCCCCTGACCGCGACGCGCTACCACTCGCTGGCGCTGGAACCCGATTCCGTGCCCGACGACCTGGTCGTGAGCGCACAAACCTCCGATGGCGTCATCATGGCGGTCCGGCATCGCACTCGGCCGGTCGAGGCGGTGCAGTTCCACCCCGAGTCCGTGATGACCGAGGGCGGATACCAGATGCTCGCCAATTGGCTCGCCGCCTGCGGTGATGGCGAAGCACCGGCCCGCGCCAAGGGCCTGAGCCCACTGATGACCGCAGTAGAGGGCCGCTGACCCGTATCCACTCATCGACACATGGTGGAGGAACTCCAGTGGCGGGGTGGGACTCCGCGGCGTGGCAGCCCTGTGTGCCTGGTGCAGTCACTGAGGCCCTGATCGGTGGCATCCGGAAGGCAACGACCGGAGGAGGATGTGCCCGGACGGCAGCTTCACAGCGAATGAAGCTGCCGTGACACGTCCTCCCCCGGTGGCCAGACCCCGGAGAGGGTTGTCAGGAAACTCAGCCGAAGGCCACCTGACGGCCCACGGTGCCGACCAGGGACTGGCGGTAGGCGTCGGACTTCTGGGTCTCCAGTGCAGACTCCAGATCTGCCAGACGTTGCTGCAAATCCAGGCGGGAGGACACACCCTCGTCACCGGGACGCTCGATGTACTCCTTCAGCCGGGCGATGCCCTCTTCGGTCTGGCGCACGTCCTCGGCCTGCTTGGAGTCCAAGCGCGCCGCGTACCAATCGGACGTGAGAACGGCCTCGCGGGTGAACAGCTCGCGGAACTCGGGGCTGTCCAGGGTCCAGCCCTCGGCGGAGGCGCCGTGGGCCATGATCTCCAGCAGCGCCTTGAGCGGCGGGCAGGCCAGCGAGATGGTGCCGTCGTCGAAGTACATCTGGGCGACCCTCTGATGGGTTGTCACGATGACGTCGAGGGAGTCGGCGAAGATCTTCTCGTCCTGCAGCTCGGGGCGCAGCATCTCGTCGGTGAACACCACATCGGGGTGCATGAAGATGCGGCCGAAGTAGTGGGTGACGAAACGGTCGTTGATGCGGTAGCCCAAACGGCTGGCCAGCACCTTCTTGCCGTCGAACTCGAAGTCTTCCATCTTCTCCAGGTAGCCGTCCTTGATGAGGTTGTCGGCGTCGCGCTCGGCGGGGCTCATGTGGCTGAACACCTCGGGCACCAGCATGGAGATGTCGTGGTCCACGCGCATCTTCGGGCCGATGTAGCCGGCCGAGCTCAGCCAGCCGTCGTAGCCGGTGAGCACATAGGACAGCAGTGCGCTGTTCAGGTCGATCGCAGCCGGCAGGGCATTGAACGGGCCCTTGGTCATGGCGCCCTCGGACCCTGCACCGGTGGTGCTCGGGGACTTGCCGGTCATCGAGGAGATGAACTCCATGAACAGCTCGGGCAGCTCCATGTACTGAAGCGGGTTGTAGGCGCACAGTGCAGGGAACTTGCCCTCCGGCGGGTTGTTGCGACGACCGGCCGCCACGATGTCCACCGAGAGCGGTGCGAACTCACCCAGCGGAATCTTGCGATTCAGCTTGGAGGCCACATCGGCCACCGCGGTGGCCTCCGGGTGGGAGTCGGTCGGGCGCACCTGCAGGTAGCGCGGGTTCTTCGACTTCGTGCCATCGGGCAGGTGGCGGGTGTCCGCCGAGCAGACCCAGAACTCGGGCGACTCGTCGTCACCCATCGCGGCGACCTTCTTGATGAGCTGCTGCGCCGGCTCGGTGAACTCGCTCAGCGCCTGCACGTCGGTGAGCATCTCGCGTGCCTCGCCGTGGTTGAGCGGCTGGAAGTTCGAGATGAAGGTGTCCGTGCCGGTGGACATGTCCAGCTCCGTCTGCTTGTCGTAGCCGCGGATCTTCGCGTCGTCGGGACGCTGGAAGAGCAGGTGCTCGCAGTTGGTCACGTACTTGCGGGGCAGGGCCTCCGGATCGTTCCACGGCGCGGTGACGGTGCTCGCCGTGATGTCGTCCTCGGTCTGCACCTTGACGGCCGGGGAGTAGTCGGGACGCAGGCTGAACAGGCGCCATGAGCCATCGGTCTGGAAGCCGACGCGCAGCATGTTCACAATGATCTTCTGCCCGTCCAGGCGCACCATGTTGCCGTGTCGGCCGTTCATGATGCCGACCGTGAAGTGCTCGCGCCAGTCGGCGCCCCATTCGGGCTGGTAGTAGCGTTTGACGTTGAAGAGCAGCTCCTTGACGGCCGGGGAGACCGAGTCGAGGAAGGCGTTGTACTCATCGGAGTAGCGCCTGGAGCGGGTCAGCAGCTTGATGACCGAGCCGAGCGAGCGCTCGGTGGA
Organism: Propionibacterium sp.; assembly: GCF_047719395.1. Classification (NCBI taxonomy): domain Bacteria; kingdom Bacillati; phylum Actinomycetota; class Actinomycetes; order Propionibacteriales; family Propionibacteriaceae; genus Propionibacterium; species Propionibacterium sp. The sequence continues at coordinate 24,608 of NZ_JBDNTB010000003.1, read as the reverse complement.
CAGAATCGGCCGGTGGTCCGCACCGTTCTGATCGGCATCGACGAAGCGATCCGAGTAGTCGCGGTCGAGCAGCTCCTGGACCTTGCCCATGTCGGTGTCGAAGTCGCCACTGTAGGCATTGCCGAACTCGAAGGCATCGGCGATCGACTTGGAGATCTCGGACTTGCCACCGCCGGACACCGTCGCGGGCTTGTGGCACTGCGTCGGCGCCGGGGAGACGCCGACCAGGTGCCACTGGGTGGCGTCCATCTCGCGGTGCTTGGCGAAGACCCGGTAGCCGTCGGGGCTGAGGTACTGCTTGTCGGCGAGCAGCTTGATGGACTGCTCGGTGCCATTGCGGGACCAGGTGATCTGCTGGTTCCGCATGGAGTACACGGCGTGCTCGGGGATCAGCACGATGCTGGGATGCAGCTTGTCCAGAGCATGTCCCTCAGGACGCACATCGAAGCGCCCTGGGTTCATCGCGATGACCTGGTCGATGGAGTAGTCGTCCGGGGTGCGGTCGGTGAACTCGGTGTTGAGATTCCAGGCCGGGTAGACGGTGGCGCCGCCGGCGTGCTCCTCCTCGGCGCAGCCGAGCAGATTGGCGGAGTAGCCGATCTGGGTCTTGACCTCCTTCTTGCAGTAGCCGAAGTAGTTGTCGGCCACGATGGTGACGATGACGCCACGATCGTCGCGGGCGCACAGCTTGAAGGCCTTGCCGTCGTTGTACAGCTCGTCGGGGGTCTTCCAGCACTGGCCGTCGCGACGCTGGCGCGCGGTGGCATCGTCCCAGCTCGGCATGCCCAGGCTCTGCTTGGTCATCCGGGTCAGGTGCGGCGCGAGCACGACCAGGCCGGTGGTGCCGGTCCAGGAGCTCGGGTCGAGAGAGGCATCGTTGTCGGGCAGATAAGGATCCCCGCCGTTGCCGAAGATGCCCTCGACGAAGTCGAGATTGCAGACCAGGCCGCCAGGCACGATGAAGCGCACCTCGTAGCTCTTCTCCTTGGTGCGGCCGGGAACAGCAGGCACCACGGTGGGACGCATCAGCAGCGAGACCCAGCAACGCGCCGGCTCGGACTGGTTGGCGGTGAAGGGCAGTGTCAGCTCGTCGTCGGGTGCGTCGAAGGCCCGGGAGTAGATCTGGGCGACAACTTCCTTGTCGACCTCGATCTTCTCCTGCGGGATCGGCAGACCGCCCTTGGCGATGTGGAAGACGCCGGCCGTGGTGCGGCGGTCATTCTTCGGGTTGTGCAGGACGCCATTCACCAAGCGGTAGGAGTCGACGATGGGGGAGTGGAACTCGTCGGAGTCGATGGGAATCGACAGGCCGCGGGCGAGGCCGGGCTCGTCGAGTACGAAAGTGGTTTTGGGCAGTTGCGGGTGCACCTGCGTATCTGACAGGTAGTCGTCGAGGAAACTCTGGATCCGCAGGTCGGGAGCGCACAGCCGCTCCTTCAACCGCCGATTCTGCTCGCGCTGGCGGGCAAGCAGGGGCTCGACCAGTGCGACATTGGTATTGCTCTTCGACTCATCGGGCAGCGGCAGGCCCAACAGGCTGAGGCGAAGGATGATTGCTGCATTTGTCCGGCTTCGGTCTTGCGTTGGCATGACCCTATTGTGGTGCTCTTATTGAGCCGTTGGGCACACACCCCCCGCTTGATTGGACGTTTCGGGTTTCAGATGCCCCTGTATGATCCCCTCTGACATTCTCATCTGAGACCGCCATCAATTCCTGCGCCGAGTTCCCGGATGTGATCAGTTGATCGGGCTGGAGCCCAAGGTCACCGTGACAGTGCTTGTGGAGCCGGTTGAATCCATCACCGTCAGGGTCGACTGAGCGCCCGGCGAGAGCTGGTTGAGCACGTCGCTGAGGTCGGACTGGGAGTCGACCCGCTGCCCATTGATGCTGAGAATCGCGTCGCCCACCTCGAGTCCCGCCTCGTCGGCCGGTCCACCGCTGACGACCTGGGTAATCACCAGGCCAGTTCCCCTGGATGTCTGCACAGTGACGCCAAGGTAGGCCCGCGGGCCTACCTGCACGGTTCCGGATGTCTTGCCGGACTCGATCTGGTCGACGATGGTCAGCGCCCGGGCGATCGGGATGGCCCAGCTCGCCACGGTGCTGCTCCTGCCCTGCGTGCCGGAGTCTGACTGCTCCCCGGCGGTGGTGATCCCGATGACCTCGTTCTCGGCGTCGTACATCGGCCCCCCGGAGTCACCGGGAACGGCCTGCACAGTCGTCTGGTACACATCGCGCAGCGTCTCCGAGCCACTGCTGGCCAGTTCGCTGCTCACGGTCACAGTGGCGGAGGTGGATGTCACCGAGCCGCCTGCAGCCGACAGGAAGCCCTGCCCCTGGGAGTTGCCGACGGATGTGACCTGCTGGCCCAGCTTCACCCCGTCCTTGTCGATCGCGACAGTGCTCAGCCCACTCACCTGGTTGATCTTGAGCAGCGCCACGTCATTGGTGGCGTCGTGCCCGATCATGGTGGCCGAATAGCTCTTGTTGGTGCTCGCCACCGTGACCTTGATGGCCGTGCTCGACTCCACCACGTGGTAGTTGGTCAGCACATAACCGTCGGAGTTGAGCACCATGCCAGTGCCCGCAGCGCTGCCAGAGGTGGTCGTCGTCGTAATGAGCACGACCCCCTTGGACTGCTCGGTGGTGGCATCGGTCTGCGCCTGCGACGAGGCCTGACCAGTCCCGGCCTGACCGGAGTTCGGATTCTCGTCGCCCGGGTCAGGTGAATCGTTCTGGTCCGTGCCGCCCTGGGCCGTCGATGGGGACGAGGAACTTGTGATCGGCCACAGCCCGCTCTGCTCGGCCCGGGGGGCGAGCGTCGCGGCAGCGGCGATGAGCACCACCAGGCCGAGAATGACCGATATGGCGCGTCTGGCGGCACCATTGCGCCGCCGTGGCGCACCGCCACTGCCACTGTTGCCGTTTCCCGGTCCGCCGGGGTATCCACCGCCGGAATCCCCGTTGCCGAATGAGGAGTAGAAGGTATCCCAGTCAGCTGGTGGCTGATTGCCCTGTGGTCCGGGGGCTCCTCCATAGGGATCCTGGGCTGTGTCGGGGTTCTGCTGGGTCGGGGGGGTCTGCCGGGCACCCCGTTGATCTGTCGCAGCTGACAGCGACGCCGGCTGCGCCGAGGCCACATTGCGGCCGCCGGGTGCGCCGCCTGCTGATGATCTGGGCGTCGTGGTCCGGTCGCTGCGTTCGTGCAGTGTTGATTGAGCCCACTCCGCATCGTCGCCGGACCACTGCTGCAACGGCTGCCCGGTGCTCTGCGGGGAGCGTGTCCCGGCAGGTGGCGTGCTGGACGCACCCCAATATCCTTCCGGTGCCGACCAGCCGGTCGGGGCGCCATTGCTCGCATCCGCGGGGCCACCGGAGTTGTCGGGGTCGGGGCGACCAGGCATCGCGGTGCCGTTCTGGTCTCGATCGTCCATCTGACTGCCCTTTCCCATCGTGGCGGGGATGCGCCTTCCCGAAGGCGGTGCCGACGCTTGGTGTAAGACACTCCAGCGCTCGGTGGTGTCGGGCTCCTGAGCGTTTACTGTGGCCCTGCTGTGAACCATCTGGGGCGAAGCGTGTAATCCTACGTCCAGCCTGCCGCAGTTGCTCCCCGGAACAAACCCGGACCGCCCTGTGTCATGCTGGCACGGGAAGTAGCGCCGGCACGTGGGTGACCTGCCGGCACCTGTCCCAGGGCAGAGTGCAAGGTGATCGCTGGTGAACCCCTTGACGGAAGGCGGCCTGCATTCTGCGCACAGGCCAGAATGGATTCCGCTACCCGGAACGAGTTCATGTACAACTGGATCCGGGTACCGGGCGGGGTTGAATCGTTGCGGGGCAGGCCGACATCGAGGATGCCTGGCGTCCCGTGCCGTGCTGGGGTCCTGTCCTGTGATTGGCTAACATGCCCAGCCCTGGGCACTCGCGTTCGCAACCCATGCGAGTGCGTGGAATGCAGATCGTGATGGTCACCCCGTGAGTGGAGGAGCGATGGTGAAGATCCCGGCGCCGATGTCTCGGCTGCTCAAGGAGATCGCGGTGGCATATGGTGCCAGCGTCGCGACCGCCCTGTTGCGCCGATTGTCCAACCCGGAGAACGCCGAGCAGGCCCGTCACATTGCAGATCGGCTTGCCGATGCGGCACGGTCACGCACTGCGGAGGGCCGGGTGCGCTCCACCTTGGAAGTGCTGCGCGCCCAGTTGGCCATGGTGGAGGTGCGCGATGAGGACGACCGGATCGCCATCGAGTCCTGGCGCCGCCGCATGCACGCCCTCGACGCCACCCTCGATCTCATTTCCAAGGGTTACCACGGGCGTGAGCGGCGACATCAGATCCGCCGCCTGCAGGTGCAGACCGATGCGCTGCTTGCCGAGTTCCTCGAGCGCGAGCAGAACATCATGAATGGCGAGACCGCCGCAGATCCCGGGCAGGCACCCGAGCAGGCATGAGCAATTCTGCTTTCGAGCACCTGTCACCCGCCTTTCCGGGCCGGGCCCCCTGGGGAACGTCGGGGCGTTTGCGCGCCTGGCAGACCGCTGCGCTGGACTGCTACCGCACCAGCAACTCGCGTGACTTCATGGCTGTCGCCACCCCCGGGGCGGGCAAGACCACCTTCGCCCTGAGGGTGGCGGCCGAGATGCTCAATGCCCGCAGCGTGCAGCGCGTCACTGTCGTCTGCCCGACCGAGCATCTCAAGGCGCAATGGGCGCAAGCCGCTGCCAGGGTGGGCATTCAGCTGGATCCGGGCCTGGGTGGTTCGGGCCGCAGGGGCCGAAGCCGGCAGTACGACGGCGTCGTCGTCACCTATGCGGGCGTGGCGGCGCGCGTCTTCCACCACCGGGCACGCACCGACAACTTCAGGACGCTGGTCATCCTCGACGAGATCCACCATGCCGGGGACGCGCTGAGCTGGGGCGATGCCATTGCAGAGGCCTTCGCCCCTGCCGTTCGCCGGCTGGCGCTCACCGGTACTCCCTTCCGCAGCGACGAGAGCCCGATCCCCTTCGTGCGTTACGAGCACCACGACGACGGTTCGCTGCATTCCTGCGCCGACTATTCCTACGACTACGCCCAGGCACTGGCCGATCATGTGGTGCGTCCGGTCATCTTCATGACCTACGGCGGGCAGATGCGCTGGCGCACCAAGGCCGGTGACGAGGTGGAGGCCGATCTGGCCGCGCCGCTCACCAAGGACCTCACCGCCAATGCCTGGCGCACCGCGCTGGACCCGAAGGGAGCCTGGATACCTGCGGTGCTGGCCGCGGCCGATACCAGACTGCGCCAGGTGCGGGTGGCCACGCCCGATGCAGGTGGCCTGGTCATCGCATCGGACCAACAGGTGGCGCGCGCCTACGCCAAGATCCTGCGCTCCATCACCGGCGAGGAGGTCACCCTGGCGCTCTCCGACGACGCCGGGGCCAGCGCGAAGATCGGTGAATTCGCCGAATCCGATTCCCGCTGGATGGTGGCCGTCAGGATGGTCTCCGAGGGTGTGGACGTGCCACGGCTGGCAGTGGGGGTCTACGCGACAGCCACCTCCACGCCGCTGTTCTTCGCCCAGGCCGTCGGACGATTCGTCCGCACCCGGCGCCGCGGCGAGGTGGCCACCATCTTCCTGCCCACGGTGCCCACCATCCTGGCCAACGCGGCTCTGCTGGAGCGCCAGCGCGACCATGTGATCGGCAGACCGAAGGACGATGAGAACAGCCTGTGGTCGCCCGAGGAGGCGCTGCTGGCGCAGGCCAACCGCGTCGAAGGAGCATGCGACGACCTGCTGGGCCATTTCGAGGCCATCGAGTCGCATGCCACCTTCGACCACGTGCTCTTCGACTCTCAGGCCTACGGACTGCCGGCCGACCCGTCCAGCTGCGACGAGGCCGACTACCTGGGGCTGCCGGGGCTGCTCGAACCCGATCAGGTGCGCACCCTGCTGCAGGATCGTCAGCGCCGCCAGCTCTCCCGTCAGGACAAGCAGGACCGCAAGGACAAGGTGCCGGCCGAGGTGAGCCTGCACAGGGTCCTGGAATCGGCCCGTCGCGAGCTCAACTCGCTGGTTTCCCAGTACGCCCGCACCGCCGGGATGCCGCACTCCCACGTGCACGCGGCACTGCGACGCGAGTGCGGAGGGCCTGTGCTGGCGCGGTGCAGCACCGAGCAGGTACACGAGCGCACCGAAAGGGTCCGCCAGTGGTTCCTGCACCCCGAGTCGCGGCCGCGCTGAACGCAGCGCCCACGACTTTCGCGGGTAGCGTCGATGCCGTGTCTGCACCAACCCGTCGTCGACGAGGGCGCTTCCGTAGCTGGTTCACCGCTCTCGTGGCCATCGCCCTCGTGCTGGTCGTGGGACCTTGGACGTGGGTCCGGGTGGTCGCGCAGGGGCACCTGTACACCACGGCCAGTGCCCCATACCGCGAAGTCGGCCTGGTGCTCGGCGCCGGGCTCGCGACAGACGGCACGCCGTCCACCTATCTGCGCGGCCGGCTGGACGATGCGAGGGCGCTGTACGAGCGGGGTGCGGTGAGCGTCATCCTGGTGAGCGGCGCCAATCCCTCACCGGACTACTCCGAGCCGGATGCCATGGAGGAGTACCTGGTGTCCACCGGAGTCCCAGCCCAGGACATCGTCGCCGACTATGCAGGCTTCGACACCTACTCGTCGTGCTATCGGGCCAAGCACATCTTCGGTGTGGAATCGGTCACCGTGCTGGGGCAGAGCTACCACATCGCCCGCGCCGTGACGACCTGCCGGATGGTCGGCATGAACGCCATCGGGGTGGGCAATGAGAGGCCGCACGGCACTGCGACCTGGCGTTGGGGCGTGCTGCGAGAGATCGGCTCGAATGTCAAGCTCGTCTGGGACCTCGCGACCACTCGGCAGCCGACCCTCGGCGCCCAGGAGACTTCGGTGCGAGACGCCCTGGCCCGCCACGGCCGCTGAGGTGGGATTCAGATCCGCACCAGAACAGTTCTCGGATTCTTCGATGGGACCCGAATCCTCTTGACGGGAAGGTCTTGACCGCTTCGCTCGGCGTCTGGATTGGGTCACGAAGGTTGTGCGTACCGAGGTGGCTGATCATCGGGTCACACCGGAACAGCTGGAGGCTGTCACATCGCGGCTGACCGCACGGGCAGCCAGCATCCGGGCCGACAACCCACGCCGACCACCCCTTGCGGGAGTGCCGGCTCGTCCCTTGGCTCTTCGAGGAACAGACGACATGGAAGAATGTCGGCCATGTCGTCTCTGCCCTCCCAGCTGTCAGCACGTGTCGAAGCCGTCACCGGGGCAGATCCCGAATTGAGGCCGGCCACCAAACCACAGTTCGGCCATTTCCAGTCCAACATCGCACTGCGCCTGGCCAAGGTGCAGAAGCGCCCGCCGCGTGAGGTGGCGGCCTCGATCGTCGCCGCTCTCGACGTCGCAGATCTGTGTGAACCGGTGGAGATCGCCGGGCCCGGGTTCATCAACTTCCGGCTGCGCGCCGATGTGCTCGCCCGCACGGTCGCCTCCCAGCTGGCCGATCCCCATGCCGGTATCATCCCCGCTCAGGACCCGCAGACAGTCGTCATCGACTACTCCGCCCCGAATGCCGCCAAGCAGATGCACGTCGGGCACCTGCGCTCGACGATCATCGGCGACTGCTTCAACCGGGTGCTGTCCGCGAAGGGCCACCACGTGGTCGCCCAGAATCACATCGGTGACTGGGGACGCCAGTTCGGCATGCTCATCGAACAGGCCCTCGACGAGGGGTTCTCGCTGGACGGCACCGGTTTCGACGATCTTGATCTGGCTGGCGCCGAGGCGCTCTACAAGCGTGCCAATGCCCATCTCAAGGCCGATCCCCAGTTCGCCGACCGCTCTCGTGACCGTGTTGTTCTGCTCCAGGCCGGCGATCCGGACACCCATGCGATGTGGCAGCGCCTGGTCGAGCTGTCCAAGAAGGGTTTCAACGCCACCTATGCCCGGATGGGTGTCAAGCTCTCCGACACCGACTATGCGGGGGAGTCCACCTACAACGAGGCGCTGCCCCAGGTGTGCGAGGATCTCGCCTCGCGCGGAATCGCCGTGCAGGATCAGGGCGCGCTGGTGGTCTTCGTCGAGGGCTTCGACGCCCCGGCGATCCTGCGGAACTCGCAGGGCGGCTACGGATATGACGTCACCGATGTGGCCGCGATCCGTCATCGGGTGGACGATCTGGGAGCCGATCGGTTGATCTACGTGGTCGGCTCGGAGCAGACCTTTCACTTCAATCTCATCTTCGGAGTCTGCCGCAAGGCGGGCTACCTGCCCGAGCAGGTACGGGCTCAGCACGTCGGCTACGGCATGGTGCTCGGCGCGGACGGCAAGAAGTTCTCCACCCGCGAGGGCACCGCAGTGCTGCTCAACGACCTGTTCGACCAGGCCGAGGAGCACGCCGCGCCGAACATCGCGCTGGCCGCAATCAAGTATGCCGACCTGTCGAACTCCCTGCAGAAGGACTATGTCTTCGACCCCGAGCGGATGACCCAGACCACCGGCGACACCGGCCCCTATCTGCAGTACGCCCATGCCAGGGTCTGCCAGATCCTGCGCCGTGTCGAGGAGGAGGGCGCCGGGTCATCGGCAGCGGGCGAGATCACGCTGCTCCGCGAGCCTACCGAGCAGGAGCTGGCGCTGTGGCTGACCCGCTTCGGCGAGGCCGTCGACGAGGTGGCCGAGGACCTCACCCCGCACAAGCTGTGCATCTACCTCTACGAGCTGGCCACCAAGTACTCGTCCTTCTACGAGAACTGCCCGGTGCTGCGCTCCGAGGGCGAGGTGCGGGCTTCCCGGCTGGGCCTGTGCGCTGCCACCAGGCAGGTATTGGCGGCCGGCCTCGACCTGCTCGGCATTGAGGCGCCCGAGCGGATGTGACGCCGGTGCCCGCGGTACCCGCGAGCGATTGTGGTGTCCGTCAGACAAAGGATGGACTGAGACCACCAGAGGATGCCCCTGCGAAGGGCACCCCCCACGTTCGCCTGGTGATCAGGCAGCGGCGGCCCGTGCGGCCACGGAAGCGGCGCCGATGATGCCGGCCTCGTTGAGCAACTCTGCCGGCACGATCGGCGTCCTCAGATTCAGCAGTGGCAGGAATTTCTTGTGCTTCTTCGATACCCCGCCGCCCACGATGAACAGGTCTGGCCACAAGAGCTTTTCGAGTGTCGAGTAGTAGACCTGCAACTTCTTGGCCCACTTCTCATAGCTGAGATCCTTGCGTTCCCGGTATTCCTCGGAGGCATGCCGCTCGGCATTGTGGCCGTCGATCTCGATGTGCCCGAATTCTGTGTTGGGAACCAGGATCCCGTCCTGGAAGAGTGCGGTGCCGATGCCGGTGCCGAGCGTCGTCATGACCACCAAGCCCTTGCGGTCGCGGCCCGCGCCATAGGTCATCTCCGCCACACCGGCCGCGTCGGCATCGTTCAGCGGGGTGACTGGACGCCCGATGAGGTCGGAGAAGAAGTCGTTGGCCTCCAGGCCGACCCAGGACTGGTCAAGGTTCGCCATGAAAGGGATGTGGCCGTGCACCACCGGAGCCGGCACGGTGAGGCCGATCGGTTCTGCCACCGCCGGATGGAAGTGATCCACGATCTGGGCGATGACGGCGCCGCAGTCCCTCGGTGTTGCAGGTTGCGGGGTGGGAATCCTGAAGCGCTCATCGACGAAGCATCCGGTTTCCAGGTCCACCGGGGCGCCCTTGATTCCGGACCCGCCGACATCGATTCCCAAGATCATTGCCACGCCAGAATGCTACGACTCAGGCATCCTCCAACGCGAGGGCCTCGACAGGCCTGTGCCGTTCCTGCTGCACCGGCCCCCACGGGAGCGTCAGGCCTGGTGAGCGCGTCGCGCCGACCAGGCGGAGGCAACCATGTCGTCAAGGCTGTTGCGCATCTGCCAGTCGATGTCGCGCGCCGCCATGTCGCCCTTCGCGACGATACGCGCCGGATCACCCGGGCGCCGCGGACCTACATCTGCGGTGAAGTCCTGTCCAGTGACCCTCGCAATGGCCTGCATGATCTGGAGCACGGAGGAACCCTCGCCACTGCCCAGGTTGTAAGCACTCTCCAGCTTGGAGCCATTCATCATCGCTTCAGCCGCGGCCACGTGCGAGCGCGCCAGATCAGCCACGTGCACGTAGTCGCGCACACAGGTGCCGTCAGGGGTGGCGTAGTCATCACCGTTGATGCGCGGGGTCTGCCCCTTCAACAGCATGTCGAAGACGATCGGGAAAAGATTGTGCGGACTGGTGTCGTAGAGATCGTCGCTGCCCGAACCGACGACGTTGAAGTAGCGCAGATTCACGCCCTGCCACGCTTCGTCCACCGGTGCCATGTCAGCATTGAGCCATTCGCCGATCAGTTTGGACTGTCCATAGGGTGACTCCGGGTGCAGTGGAGAGTCCTCGGTGACGACCTCCGTATCAGGAGTTCCGTAGACGGATGCGGAGGAGCTGAAGACATAGCGGTGGACACCAGCGTCCTGCATTGCCTGCAGCACGCTGACAGTGCCGGTGACGTTCTGGTTGTAGGTGTGCAGCGGTCGCGAGACGGAGACCCCAGCATATTTGAATCCGGCCACATGCACGACTCCCTCGCAGGAGTATTCGGTGAGCGTGCGCTGCACGAGTGCCGTGTCGAGGATCGAGGCACGCACGAAGGGCACTCCGTGCGGCAGGAAACTGGTGTGCCCGCTGGACAGGTCGTCTATGACCACTGGATCGATTCCGGTCTGCTGAAACGCCCGAACCACATGGGAACCGATGTATCCGGCTCCTCCGGTGACCAACCAGCTCATTTGCTCTCCTCTTCAACCCACCGACAGTGGATAGCGACTCAGGTTCCAAGCCATATCGGATCACGGCCTTGCCGAAAACCCGGGATGGCGAGGTCATCCCGGTATCGGGCAGTGAGCAATTCATCAGCCATCGCCATTGGCGGCCTGTCATCTCCATTGGCTTGGTCAGTTTCCCACACTTGACCGGGTCTGTCCGTCAAACCACTCAACTGGGTGTGTCCGTTCAACGGTGTGGGGGGATCCGGTGACCGCGTCAGGAAGTGCAGTCACCTGGGCGCTGCATCCTCGCTCGGAAAGGGTCCTGGGGCGCGGACAGCTCTCAGATACTCCGCGGTGATCGACTCGACAGTCCGTGATTGCACTCTGTGGGTTTTGCGGCGCGTGGAACGCGGGAATCCATGGTTCATGGCTGGGACAACCGAGACCTGCACATTCAGTCCTCGGTCGCATAGCGCTGCACGAAGTTGGTCAGCACCAGGTGCTGGCGGCCGTTCACCGGTCCGGTCAGAGCCTCGGCGCAGAGCCGGTCGAACTCATTGGGGTCGAAATAGCCGGCGTTCTTGTAGAGGCTGATCCGGGCGATGAAGTCCTCGGGAGCGAGCTCGGGATGGAACTGGGTGACATAGACATGTGCGCCGATCCGGTACATCTGCACCGGGCACTGTTCGCCCAGAGCCAGTACGGCTGCTCCGCGGGGCGGAATCGAGCAGGCCTCCTTGTGGCCGACGAAGGCGTGGAAGCTGGGTGCGAGGCCCGCGCAGACAGGATCGTGGGCGCCTTCCTCGGTGAGCTTCACCTCGATGGGGCCGGCGGTTTCGGCATAGTCCCGGTTGACGGTGCCGCCCAGGACCGAGGTGACCACGCCCACTCCGTAGCACAGCCCGAGGAATGGGAAGTCCTCGGTGATGGCCCGATTGACGAGGGATGCGAGGTCGGACTCCACCCTGCGTTGCAGGGCGTCCTTGACCGGATCGCTGGCATTGAAGGACCCGCCTCCCAGGATCATCCCGGAGAAATCGGCGAGATCCAGGGGCGGCACGGGCTCGGCCTCGACGCGCAGGTGGATGAGCTCATCGGGGGTCAGGCCGGCATGACTTCTGACAGCCTCGAATTCGCTGGTGGCCGCCTCGTCGTGTTCGCGGGTGCCCAGCAGGAGGAAGGGCTTCATGGTGGCCAATGCTAGGCAGCTCCGTCAGCCGATTCCCAGACCGGGGCGGGCGCGCCGGTCTCGGCGATGAGCTGACGTACCACATCGCGCAGGGATTCAGCGCTCGTTGTCCCCGCGCCGGCTGTACGGCGCTGACGCAGATAGGAGGGGCCGCGCGTCGCGAGCTGCTCGGCAAAGGCCAGTTCCTCCGAGCAACCCAGGTCGTCGGCGATGGAGGAGAGCCGCTCCAGCCATTCGGCCAGGTGCTCGCGCAGTGGCCGCAGTCGCTGGCCGCGGTTCTTCGTGATCACCTCGGCATCGACTCCGTAGCGGGCCGCGCGCCACTTGTTCTCCCGCACGAACCAGGGCTCCAGAAAGGTGTACTCGTGAGGACCTTCCAGGTCGCGCACGATGTATTCGGTGACGCACTGGGTGAGCGCGGCGATCGCACCCAGCTCAGCCTGGGTGGGTACCGAGTCGGCGGTGCGGTTCTCGACGGTGCCGAACTTCGGTGAGGGACGCACATCCCAGCGGATCTCCTTGGGTTCGGTGATCATGCCGCACTCGTAGAGCTCCTCGGTCAGCGCCTCGAACTGGGACCAATCCCCCAGCGTCCACGGCAGGCCGTTGGTGGGTAGTTGCTGGTAGAGCATCGTGCGTTGCGAGGCGAAACCGGTGTCTTCGCCCTCCCAGAAGGGAGAGGACGCCGACAGCGCGAGGAAGAAGGGGTAGAAGGTGGCCAGTGCATCGACCACCGGCAGCGCATGGTCCTTGGATTCCACCCCGATGTGGATGTGCATGCCGTGGATGGCGAGTTGGTGGGACCACCACTGGTTCAGCTCGACCACCTCTTTGTAGCGCGGTTCGTCGAACGTCTTCTGCTCGGCAGAGATGCTGAAAGGGTGACAGCCCGCGGCCATCAGGTTGACGTGCTGCGCGTCAGCCAGAGGACGCACCTCTTCGAGCCTTTCGACCAGATCATGCACGGCATCCGCCACCCGTTGGTGGGGTGAGGAGACGAGTTCGATCATGTTCTGCAGGTACTCCTTGCGCACCGGGGTGTCTTCACCCGCATGGAGCGCTTCGAGCAGGGGCGCAGCGGCAGCGGTCAGCTCGAGTGATTCCGAGTCGACCAGTGCCAGCTCCCATTCGATACCCACCGTTGCGCGCTGTGAGACGTGGAAGTCAACCAGCATTGGCGGCACCTCTCGGTTCAGTTCTCAACAAGTTTAGTGATCGTCACCAAGCAGATGGGTGCTCGGGCTCACGGCTCGCCCGAGCGTTCAACCGACCTCAAAGACTGGGGTCGTCCATGTCGTCGATGCCGTCATCCAGGGCGGGCAGCGCGCTGGCGGGATAGCTCAACGGACGGGCCGGGACCCCGGCAACGGTGGTGAACGGGGGGACGTCCTGCAGAACCACCGAACCGGCGCCGATCCTGGCGCCCTCGCCCACCGTGATATTGCCCAGCACCTTGGCCCCGGCCCCGATCATGACCCCGCGGCCCACCTTCGGATGACGGTCGCCACCGATCTTGCCCGTGCCGCCGAGGGTGACCTCGTGCAGCATGGAGAAATCATCGCCGACCACGGCCGTCTCGCCGATGACCACCGAGGTGGCATGGTCGAACATGATGCCCTTGCCGATCCGGGCACCGGGATGGATGTCGACTGCGAAGACCTCGGAGATGCGGCTCTGCAGATACAGCGCGAGCGGCTGCCTGCGGTTGTTCCAGTAATAGTGCGCCACGCGGTAGCTCTGCAGGGCGTGGAAGCCCTTGAAGTAGAGGAAGGGCACCGAGTATCCACGGCACGCCGGATCGCGGCTGAGGACTGCACGCAGGTCTTCGCGGACGGCGGTGCCGATCTCGGGACTTTCGGTCAACGCCTGCCTCACCAGCATCTGCAGGCTCAGCGCCGTGATGGTCTGGGAGCCCAGCTTGCTGGCAAGGATGAAGCTGAGCGAATCCTCGAATGCGGAGTGGGACAGGATGTTCGTATGCAGGAAGCTCGCCAGTGCGGGTTCGCTCTGGGCATCAGCGCGCGCTTCAGCCCTGATGCGTTCCCACACATCGTCACGGTGCTCGGTCATGGCACACCTTCTGGAAATCGGAGGAATGGGATTCGGGGGCACCAGGCCGCTCAGCGGCCGATGCCAGCACCTGGAATACCGGGTGAGTTGAGGTGATGGTTCAACAACACCGGTGCGTGCCAAAGCGCGGTGCGACGGCACGCGGGCTCACAATCCTCATCACGTGAGCGAGGATACCTGCACACTCCAGTCGCGGTCCGCTGATGCGCCATATGACACTTGTGCGGACCATCGAAGCTGTGAGCAGTCACGCAGGGGGCGGCAGCGGCGCAGACTCAGGACAGCATCGAGCGACCACCTGGTGGGGAGCAAGGGCCAGAGTTCAATGACTCTGGATCTTCGGGGAGGCGGGCTAATCTGTCCGTGCCGACAGCCCGGTCATTGAGCAATGCTGCATCGGGCCTGCTCACCTACGACGAAGGACTCAGCATCCATGACCGGTATTCCAGCAGGTTCGGGCCCAGCGGTGTCAGCCCCGGCGCAGCAGACCTTCTACGCGATGTACAGCGTCTTCAAGGTGACATCGCCCCTGCCGACTGCGCCGCAACGGGCCCAGCACGTGGGCGCTCTGGAGGCATCCCTGGCCAGCCTCGGCGGCCTGCATATCCGCGGCTGGTATCACCTCTCCGGCTTGCGGGCTGATGCGGATGTCATGGTCTGGTGGTGGGCCACGGAGGTGGAAACCCTGCAGGACGCCTATCACCGGGTGCGCTCCAGTGAGATCGGTGCGAGTCTGTCCCCGGTCTGGTCGGCGGTGGGCGTGCACCGGCAGGCGGAATTCAATGCGGCTCATGTGCCCGCCTTCATGGCGGAGCGCGAGCCGCTCGGATATCTCTGCGTCTATCCCTTCGACCGCAGCTACGACTGGTACGTGCTGCCCGAGGCAGAACGCCGCACCATGCTGGCCGAGCACGGACGCGCAGCACAGGCCTTCCCAGGCGTGCAGGCGAACACGATCGCCGCTTTCGGGCTGGGCGACTACGAGTGGTTGCTGGGCCTGGAGTCCGACGAATTGGTCAATGTCGTCGACCTGATCCGCCACCTGCGCGCGACCGGGGCCAGGCTGCACGTGCGCAACGAGATCCCCTTCTTCACCGGGCCCCGGATGCCCGCCACCGAACTGTTCGACGCGCTCGGCTGATCGAGCGATGGTGATCGATCGGGCCTGATCAGCTGCCCTCGATCTCATTGAGATCGTGATAGCTCGTGGTGATGAGACCGACCCTTCTCTGGCCCTGCACGCCCACCACCGTGCTGGCCTCGTTGGCGACCATCGCCACCAGGCTCATCGCCGCGGTGTAGGAGTTGAAGGGGCCCGAGGCATCCAAGGAGCAGGGTAGGAAGTGCGTCACCTCGGGCTCGTAACGGCGGCCGGTGTTATCCGCAATGAGCACAGTCTCGGCGCGTGAATGGGTGCACTGGCGCAGCAGCCTGGCGAAACCAGAGGTGCGGCGGCGCAGGCCTATGAGCACCACGGTGTCGCCCGGGCCGATGCTCACCAGATCTTCCCCGAGCGTCTGGCCGGGCAGCGGCAGGACGTGCACCTTCGGCCGCAGTTGGATGAGCTGCTGGCGAAGGTGCAGCGCCACCGGATAGGAAGACCGCTCTCCGATGATGAACAGATCATTCGCGCTGACGATGGAGCGCACGGCCGCTTGCAGACGCCCATCGGCAAGCCGTGCGAGCTGCGCGATGTTGCGGGTCTCCTGGGCGATGTGAGCCTCGACTCCATGGTTGGGGCCAAGCGGAATGCCACGGTCCCGGCGCGCCTCGGAGCGCAGCGCCGCGAAGGACTCGTAGCCCAGCCGCTTGTAGAGCCGGCTCAGTGTTGGCCGCGAGACCCCGCTCAGCTTCGACAGTTCCGCCGAGGAGTAGATCGCCAGATCGTCCAGGTGCTCCAGCAGGGTGTCGGTGCCACGACGCTCCTGGGCGGTCAACTCCGGATAGACCGCAGCGATTCTTGCCTCGATGGGACTCATCTGGGTGGCTGACGGGTTGTCAGACGATGTACTGCCGGAGGACGTAGGAGGATGGATGCCATCAGATTCTGAACCGGCCGACGGATAGCCCGCCGGATGCGCACCGACTGGTTGCGCATCTGGATCTGCCCATGGCTGGTCCGGCTCCATCACACCTGCATCCTCTCTGCTCGTATCAGCTTCTCACGCCTGATCCGGTCCCATCTTGCTGCCTGGGGGCAGCGATTGAGCCATTTGTCGGGGATGACCCAGGGAATGGCTGTGTGATCGGGCATTGGCCGAAGCGGATTCAGGCCGTGTGAGTCGTGCGGTACTCGTCGGCGACCTGCCAGACAGCGGCTTCGAAGGCATCCAGTGCCGTCGCGACATCCTCCTGGAGGATCGACTCGTCGGGGGAGTGGGAGATGCCGTCGTGGCAGCGCACGAACAACATCGCGATATCGCACATCTCCCCGACCGCCATGGCGTCGTGGCCTGCGCGGGACCACATCCTCCTCGGCTCGCCGGTGGTGCCGGTGGCCTCCTGGATGCCCTTCGAGATGGAGCCCATCAGGTTCGGGGCACAGGGCACCGAACGTGCCGAGTGGATCTGGCGCACCTTCAGGGCCAGCGTGCGACGCGCGCAGATCTCCTTCAGCGCCGCCTCGATCGACTCCCAGGCATGGTCACGTGCCCCATCGGACTCGGCGCGAAGGTCGAGAGAGAACAGTGCCTCACCAGGGACGATGTTCACCGCACCGGGCTCCACGTGCAGCTGGCCGACGGTGGCGATGACGTCCTCGCCCTTGCCGATCGACTCGATCGCCACGACGGCCTCCGCGGCGCCGACCAGGGCATCCTTGCGGCGGGGATAGGGCGTGCCGCCGGCATGCCGGGCCTCGCCGGTGATGGTGATCTCGAAACGGCGGGCACCCGCGATCGATGTGACCAGACCGAGGGGAAGGCCTTCTTCCTCCAGGACCGGGCCCTGTTCGATGTGGGCCTCGAGGTAGCCGACGACATCCTCGGGCTTCTTCGCGGCATCGCCGATCCTCTCGGGATCCAGACCGAAGGCGATGAATGCCTGCTCCAGGGTCACTCCGTTGGCATCGGTGAGGGACCACAGATCATCGGTCCAGGTGCCGGCGAGGGCTCGCGAGCACAGCAGGGTGGCCCCGAAGCGCACGCCCTCCTCCTCGTGGAAGGCATAGGTCTCCAGAGCGAAGGGAAGCTTCTTGCCGCTGTGGGCGATCCGCCTGGCCACCTCGATGGACAGCAGCACACCGAGGATGCCGTCGTAGCGCCCGGCGTCCGGGACGGTGTCCAGATGCGAACCGAGAATCAGTGCCGGCAGGCCGGGGGTCTCGCCCTCGAGGCGCCCGATGCGTGAGCCGGAGGCGTCCTGCCATGTGGTCAAACCGGCATCACGCATCCAGCTGGCCGCGAGCTTGTCCACGCGAGCGTGCTCGGGGCTCAGATAGACCCGCTCGATGCCGCCCTCCATGTCTGAGTAGGTGCTCAGCTCATCGCAGCGATCCATGATGAGTTCGGCCTGGTCCAGATCGGCCAGGCTCGTCGGGGATGTCATGTCATCCAGAGAGGTGCTCATGTGTGCTTCCTCCAAGTAGCGGTCGGGTGCGGTCGGGCCGCATCCACTGTGCGGAAGTGCCCCTTCGCTGCGCCCATCCAGAAACCCGACTGGTCGTCCTGGACCGAGGACATGTCACCTGTCACGTGTGCGCCACAGATGATCTGGCCCTGGCCCAGGCGGGGGTGTGCACTCAGCAGTCTGAGGGATGACACGAGCTGGTTCACGAGGCGTGGACTCCTTGTCAGCAGGTCGAGCGGCACCGATGTGAGGTCGTGCCGCCAAGGGGCGTGAGGCCCCAGGTCAACCCCGGAGTCGTCTGTCGGTCTTTGGTACGAGGTGTTCGTATCAAGGTGTTGTGGAACGGTTGTTTCTCTGAACTCAGTCTGGATCGGCTCTCCTGCATTGACAAGAAGTGATACATGGTTGTCATAGACATGAAACATTCGTTCAGCAAAATACTTCTCATGAAATGACTCTGCCATTTCATGAGTTCCCCTGTGATCAGGGTGATCCCAGGGGTCAGTGGATGGCCCGAGTCGCGATCCTCGTGCCGGCCTCCCACCCCTGCCACTCAACTGCCCCCGGGCAAGAGGAAGTTTGACATGAAGAAATACGCAAAAAACCTCACCGTGCAAATCGTGGTGGCGGCTGTGGCTGGCATCGTGTTCGGTCTCATCGTCGGCCCTTGGACGAAGAACATCGAGTTCGTCGGCAATATGTTCATCCGGCTGATCCAGATGTCCATGGTGCCCCTGATCATGACCTCGGTCATCGCAGCAACAGGAGGCATGTCCGGCAAGGGCGCCGGCAAGCTCGCGGGTCGTACCTTCGCCTGGGACTTCGGCCTGGCGATCGCGGCGGCCATCTGCGGCTGGATTCTCGCCGTGGTGATCAAACCCGGTCAGGGCATGGTCTTCACCGGGCATCTGGATCCGGGTCTGCAGGACTCGGCCGCCAAGACCTCCGGCTGGCAGGACACCATCCTCAATTTCGTGTCGAAGAACATCTTCTCGTCGATGTCGACGGCAGACATGGTTCCGATCATCGTCTTCTCACTGATCTTCGGAGCGGCGCTCAACAGCTTCGTGGCCAAGACCGGCAATGAACTGGTGCTCAACTTCTTCCAGCAGGCCCAGCAGATCGTGCTCATCATGATCCGTTTCGTCATGATGATCGCCCCGATCGGCATCTTCTGCCTGCTCGCCGATCTGACCGGTGAGGTCGGCTTCTCCGTGGTCACCACCGCTCTGAAGTATCTCGGCACCACAATGCTCGGCGTCATCATCATGATGATCCTGTTCGGCCTGTTCGTCTGTCTGAGGGCCAAGCTCAATCCGGCGCTGATGCCCGCGAAGTTCGGCGAGCAGACACTGATCGCCATCACCACGACGAGCTCCGCGGTCACCTTCCCGACCATCCTCAAGAACGCCATCGAGAAGTTCGGTGTGAGCCCTCGGGTAGCCAACTTCAGCCTGCCGATCTGCCTCACCATGGGCGCCAAGGGTGCGGTCCTCAACTATGTGATCGTGGTCTTCTTCCTGGCCCAGGCAGGCGGGATGCACCTTGCCCCGGGCGCGATCGTGATGGCCATCCTGTTGTCGTTGCTGCTCAACCTCGGTACCGTCACCGTGCCCGGCGGGTTCCCGGTGATCGCGATGTTCCTCGCCACCACCCTCGGCCTGCCCTTCCAGGCTGTCGGCCTGCTCATCGCAGTCGACTGGTTCGCCGGGATGTTCCGCACCTTCCTCAATGTGAATGGCGACACCATCGTCTCGCTGCTGGTCGCCCATGACGAGAAGGAGATCGACCATGACGTCTACAACGGCAAGAAGGTTGTCAACGCCGGTGATCTGATCGCCATTGAAGAGTCCAGGGAGGACGCGGAGCTGGTTCCCGCCAAGGCCTGAGGTCCCGTCTCCCTCCAGTGGGCTGAACCAACAGCACAATTCCCCGTCCCTGCCCAGAGGCGGGGAATTGTGCGTTGTCAGAGGCCTTTTCCACGGTCTGAGGCCGTGCGCATCACTGAATCGAACACCGCTGGACCGACAACGGGGGCGAGCTCTTTCTACTTGTCAGAAGCCAAGCGCCCGACTCTTCTTGGCGCTGGTGAGTCAGGCGCGGAACAGCTCCCGGCCCATCACCTCATCGCCCTCCAGGTGGGTGCCGCGCAACCAGACATCGGTGACCGAACCGATCGAACGGTAGCCGTGCCAGGCCGAGATCGGATTGCGGTGCAGCAGCGCCTTCGCGTCCACCGTCATCGGGGTGCGCGGCGACCAGACCGCGAGATCGGCATCATGACCGATCATCAGTCCGCCCTTGCCGGGCACCGACATGATCTCGGCGGGACGCTGGGACATCCACTGCGCCACCCGGGACAGGTCGATGCCCCGCTTGCTGGCCGAGTCGAGCATGGCGGTGTAGCCCACCTGGACGCCCGCGATGCCGCCCCAGGCCAGTTGCAGGTCCCCATCGCCGGCGAACTTGCGGGCCCTGGTCGAGGGGGAGTGGTCGGTCACGACGATGTCGATGAGGCCGTCGGTCAGGCCCTGCCACATCTCCTCCTGGTTGCCCGCGTCGCGGATCGGCGGGCAGCACTTGAACTCGGGCGCGCCGTCGGGAATCTGCTCGGCGGACAGGCACAGATAGTGCGGGCAGGTCTCCACCGTGAGCGGCAGTCCCTCAGCGCGAGCCGCTGCGACCAGCTCCAGGCCCCGGGCACTGGACAGGTGCAGCAGGTGCACCCGGCATCCTGTCTCGCGCATGGTGTCGATGACGAGCTTGATGGCGGTGAGTTCGGCCTCGTCGGGCCGGCTCAGCAGGAAATCGGAGTAGGCCTTCGAGTGTCGCGCCGGAGCTTCCTCGATGATGTGCCCGTCCTCCGCATGGACGATGAGCAGGCCGCCGAAGGAAGCGATCTCGGTCATCGCAGTGCGCAGCTGGTCGGCATCCAGCGGCTCGAACTCATCGACGCCACTGGGCAGTGTGAAGCACTTCATGCCGAACACGCCCTCGTCCCAGAGCTCTTTCAGGTGACCGAGGTTCTGCGGCACCGCGCCGCCCCAGTAGCCCAGATCCACCGACAACTTGCCTGCCGCGGCGGCGCGCTTGGTGGCCAGCGCCTCCGGGGTGGTGGTGGAGGGGATCGAGTTGAGTGGCATGTCGAGCACCGTGGTGACGCCGCCCTCGGCCGCGGCGGCAGTGCCTGTCGCGAAGCCCTCCCAGTCGGTGCGGCCCGGCTCGTTGAGATGCACATGGGTGTCGACGCCGCCGGGCAGCAGCACATCGGCCGGATCGACCACCACATCGGCCCCCGGGCTCTCGTGCTCGTCGAGGGCGGTGATGACGCCGTTCTCGACCCTCACCGTGAGCGGACCCACGGAATCGGGCCTCGCTGCTCGCGCTGCGGAAATGGTGAAACGGGACGGATCGTCCATGCCATGCCTCCGGAAATTCGGGCGCCTCTGCGGCGCTGGGAAGTGGGGTTCTGAAATAGTCATTCCAACTGTAGTTCGACGAGGAATATGTGGCGTCAGTAATCATTCTTGGCGGCCGACACGACATTGAAACATAGCGGCACATGACGCGATACCTAATTGAAACATTGGTTTGGCATCGTTGTTTACGCGAAACACACGTTTCATGTCTGTCTCACTCAGGAGGACCATCGTGGCGACAGAAACCACACTCGTGTCAGACGATCATTCAGTCGGCTCAGCCACCACGGCTCAGTCGGATGTGCATGTCGGTCGTGACTACCACCTCAGCCTGTACAACGACGACCTGGCGCCCCTGGTCAAGAAGCGCTGGAATTGGTACAACATCTTCGCCTTCTGGATGTCGGACGTGCACTCCGTCGGCGGCTATGTGACCGCGGGCTCCCTGTTCGCCTTCGGCCTGGCCAGCTGGCAGGTCTTCGTCTGCCTGATCGTCGGCATCGTCATCGTCATGGTGCTCGCCAATCTCGTCGCGAAGCCGTCCCAGACGGCCGGCACACCGTTCCCGGTGATCTCCCGGGCGCCCTTCGGCGTGCGAGGTGCGAATCTTCCGGCCGTGCTGCGCGGCCTCATCGCCGTCGCCTGGTACGGCGTGCAGACCTATCTCGCGTCCAATGCCCTGGTGGTCGTGGCCGTCAAGTTGTGGCCCAGCCTGGTGCCCTATGCCGACAAGACCCAGCACGGTTTCGCCGGCTTGTCCACGGTGGGCTGGGTGGCCTATCTGGTGCTGTGGGTGGCGCAGGCCTTCGTCTTCTGGCACGGCATGAACAGCATCCGCAAATTCATCGCCTGGGCCGGCCCGGCCGTCTACGTCGTGATGATCGCGCTGACGGTCTACATGGTCTACAAGGCCGGTGCCAGCCACATCAACCTGACACTCGGCTCGGTGAAGTACTCAGGCCCCAAGATCTTGTGGGAGATGCTCATCGCCACCGCGATCGTGGTCAGCTACTTCTCCGGTCCGCTGCTCAACTTCGGTGACATCTCCCGCTACGGCAGGTCCATGAAGGAGGTCAAGCGCGGAAACTTCTGGGGCCTTCCGGTCAACTTCACCTTCTTCTCCGTGCTCACCGTGATCTGCGCTGCGGCGACGATCCCGGTGTACGGTCAGCTGATCACCGACCCGGTCGAGACCGTGGGCAGGATGGACAATGTCTTCGCCGTCGTGCTCGGCGCACTCACCTTCGCCATCGCAACCGTGGGCATCAACATCGTGGCGAACTTCATCAGCCCGGCATTCGACTTCTCCCATGTCAATCCGCAGAAGATCTCCTGGCGGATGGGCGGCATGATCGCGGCTGTGGGCTCGGTGATCATCACACCCTGGAATCTTTACTCCAGCCCCGAGGTGATCCACTACACGCTCGACGTGCTGGCGTCCTTCACCGGTCCGCTGTTCGGCATCCTGGTGTGCGACTACTACCTGATCCGGCACCAGCACGTGGTGGTCGACGACCTCTACACGATGAAGCCCACCGGGCGGTACTTCTACAACAAGGGCGTCAATCCGAAGGCAGTCGGTGCCACCATCATCGGCGGCGTGGTCGCCCTGGCGATCGTCATGATTCCCGCGGAGCCCTTCAAATCGATGGCCAACTTCTCCTGGTTCATCGGCGCCGGTCTGGGTGCGCTGTTCTACTACCTGTTCTCCCAGAACGACAAGGCCAGGTACCTGGCCGACTTCACCAGCACCGAACTCAACAGCACAGTGCCGGCCTGAGCAGGAAAGATACGGCCGTTGAGCCGAGAATCGGGGGGGGGGGCCCCGCCGCCCCCGCCCCCCCGGGGGGGGGGGGGCGGGCGGCCGCGGCGCCCCCGCGCGGGGCCCCACGCCCCGCGCGCCCGCTCGGGGAAGCTGCGGGCGTTGCGTGCATAGGCGATCGGCACGGCCGTGGATGCGCCCGGTGAGGCCCCGAGCAGCCCGGCGAGCGTGCCGTCGGTGCTGCTGACCAGCTCGGTGCCGAACTGCAGCACGCCGCCCTGCCCGGGCACCTGCTTGATGACCTGCACGCGCTGCCCGGCGGTGATGAGCTCCCAGTCCTCCGTCATCACGGTCGGGACGAACTCGCGCAACGCCTTCAGCCGGGTGGCCGTGGTCTGCGCCACCTGGGTGGCGAGGTAGCGCACCAGGTCGAGGTGGTCGCGGGCCACCTGCAGCATGGGCACCACGTTGGTCGGGCGCACTGAGCCGAACAGGTCGAGCCACGAGCCGTGCTGCAGGAACTTCGGCGACCACCCCGCGTACGGGCCGAACATGAGCGCCGGTTTCCCGCCGACGATGCGGGTGTCGAGGTGCGGCACCGACATCGGCGGGGCACCCACCGCCGCCTTTCCGTACACTTTCGCGTGGTGCCGGGCGATCACGTCGGGGTTGGTGCAGCGCAGGAACTGCGCGCTGATGGGGAAGCCTCCGTACGAGGCGGCCTCGGGGATGTGCGACGCCTGCAACAGCGGCAGCGAGCCTCCGCCGGCGCCGATGAACACGAAGTCGGCGGTCATCCGCAGGTGGTCGCTGTTGATCCGGCTGGTCGCGTCCACCTCCCACGTGCCGTCGCCGAGCCGGCGCAGATGCTGCACGTCGGTGGCGTACGAGATGGTCACCCCCTGCCGCTGGGCGAACTGCAGCAGCTGGCGCGCGAGGGCGCCGAAGTCCACATCCGTCCCCTGCTCGGCGCGGGTGGCGGCCACCGGCTGGGACACATCGCGGCCATCCATGACCAGCGGCATCCAGTCGGCCAGGCGGGCGCGATCCTCGGAGTACGCCATCCCGGCGAACAGCGGGTGCTCGCGCAGGGCGTCGAAGCGCGTCTGCAGGAAACTGACATCGGCCGCCCCCTGCACCATGCTCATGTGCGGCACCGAGTGGATGAATGTCGCCGGCGCGAGCTCCCCCGCCTCGGCAAGGCTCCCCCAGAACTGCCGGGAGAGCTGGAACTGCTCGTTGACGTGCACGGCCTTGGCGATGTCGATGCCGTGGGCGGTCGCCGGCGTGTAGTTCAGCTCGCACAGCGCGGAGTGCCCCGTGCCGGCATTGTTCCATGGGTCGGTGCTCTCGGCCGCGGGACGGTCGAGCCGCTCCAGGACGGTGATCCGCCAGCCCGGCTCCAGCCGGCTGAGCAGCGCCGCCACCGTTGCGCTCATGATGCCCGCGCAGATGAGGATGGCGTCGCGGTGCGTTCGAGGTTGCGCTGCCGTCATGAGGGGCCTCCTGGTCTGGGTTCTCTGCCCGGGATGCGAGCGGTGGCTTACAGCTTCGGGGCGCTCAGCTCGGCCAGCTGCACGGCGTTGAGCGCGGCGCCCTTGAGTAGGTTGTCGTTGGTGATGAACATCGCCAGGCCGCGCCGGTCGGGCACGCCCTCATCCTGCCGGAAGCGGCCCACATAGCTGGGGTTGCGTCCGGCCGCCTGCCGCGGGGTGGGGACGTCGGTGCCCGCCACCGCGGGAGCCGTGGCGGGCCGCTGCTCGGCGGGCTCGCCGGGCCGTGGCCGCTCGCGCTCGGCGGGCCCCGCCCGT